>CAILUH010000056.1 GCA_903837335.1 uncultured beta proteobacterium
AGACTTCGCCACCAAGTTGGTACCAACGGTACCGCCTGCACCGGCGCGATTTTCTACTATTACAGGTTGCCCAGAAACGCTAGCCAGCTCATTTGAAAAAGAACGTGCCAGTAAATCTTGCACTCCTCCAGCAGAAAAGGGCACCACTAGCTTGACAGGACGAGACGGCCAAACATCCGCAGCATTGGCTTGGAGGCTAACAAAAGCCAAAATAATGACTAGAAAAGTGCGCATAGACTCTACAGTAGCAGAAATCGCTTATCCTGTATTGATGGTTGCTGGTTTAGTACAAATTCTCTTCTTTCAAGGTCTGGGTGAGCTGATGTCAAAATTGCTACTACCCACGCTACCTGGGCCCGTTATAGGTTTGGTTATCCTCTTAATTTGGCTCATCGTGCGCAAAGAAATTAGCCCTGCCTTGCTCTTGGTCTCGAATGGCTTTAGCCAATACTTTGGCTTGCTTTTTGTGCCCGCCGCTACAGGAGTGGTGCTCTTTTTGCCCCAAATTAAGGCCCATGCTTTAGCAATCATCCTGGCGCTAGTGGGAAGTGTAGTACTGACGATTATCGCTAGCGCATTAGTACTTAAATTAATGGCCAAAGAAGAATTGATTCATCCAGAAAGATTATCCAATGAATGAGCGCCATTCCATTGTGGAAATTTGGGTCTATCTTTCGGGTAGCCCCTTATTAGCACTCTTCATTACTTTGGCCGCTTATCAGTTGGGATTGGTTCTATATCAGAAGAGCAAACAAAATGCGCTTGTAAATCCAGTGGCAATTGCAGTAGTTTTAGTGGCTAGCTTTATTCAATTAATCGAGATGCCCTACTCCACTTATTTTGAAGGCGCACAATTTATTCATTTTTTATTGGGCTCGGCAACGGTGTCGCTTGCCATTCCTATTTATCGGGGCTTAAGTTCACTCCATCAACGCTTGGGGCCCTTACTTATTTCTCTCATGATTGGTGGACTAACTTCAATCTTGAGTGCGGTTGGAATTGCTAAGCTATTTGGTGCAGACCAGACCATTATTGGTGCGCTATTTCCAAAGTCGGTTACTGCCCCAATTGCCATGGGCATTGCCGAACGAATTGGCGTCTCTCCCACACTGACTGCGATTTTTGCTGTACTAACCGGGATTTTAGGGGCAATCTTAGCGCCTTCGATCTTAAATCTCTTGGGTATGAAAAACTGGTGGCAACGCGGATTTACGATCGGCATTGCTGCACATGGCATTGGTACCTCACGGGCCTTTAGCGTAAACCAAGAGGCGGGTGCTTATGCGAGCTTAGCAATGGGTTTGCATGGCATTATCGGGGCCATTCTCATTCCCATTTTGTATCACCTCATGAATCGTTAGGGCCATGTTTATTTAGCACCGTTAATTGGGATGAAATCACAATGCCTGCGACAATTAAACCAAAGGCAGCAGCATGAAATAAATGCGGCATGTCGCCCAAAAGCGCTGCGGCAAAAAGAGCAGTAAATAAAGGAATTAAATTCCCAAAAAATCCAGCAATATTTGGGCCTGCAATAGCCACTCCTGCACCCCAACAGCGATACGAGATCAGGGCCGGTCCTAAGCCACAAAAAATAAGTAGGGGCCAAGATAGAGTCGGGCTTAAATCGATTTGTGATAGCCCTAAACTAAACTCAAGGGACGCAAATAAAAATGACCAAATTAAACCTAAAACAATTTGCGCTAATAAAAA
>CAILUH010000057.1 GCA_903837335.1 uncultured beta proteobacterium
ATAGTAGCGGGATTAGCAGGAGATTATTGGAGTCTTGGTTTCGTTGCAGAAACAGAAAAACAAGTTGAGCGCCACTTAGATCATCATTTAAATACCTTACCCAGTAACGATGAGCGCTCGCGAGCCATTGTTGATCAAATGCGTCTCGATGAAATCGATCATGGCCAAGCTGCATGGACTGCAGGCGCAAAAGAATTACCTGTGCCAATTCAAAAAACAATGGGCCTAGTTTCTAAAATAATGACGACAACAGCGTACCGAATTTAAAATTTGATTTAAATAAATACTGTATTTAAAAACAGTAGATTGAGTGATTTTTAGCTATTATTAGGCTTAATAGCTAAGACATAATCTCAAGTATATTTTCCAAGCCTTTGTTTATTTTACGTATTTTATTACCGTTATTTTCTTAAAAGAATTCGCTAAGTGTTTGTAATTACTAGAGAATTTACTAAAAAAACCCCTTAAAAGACTTGACCCTAAGTTTCCTATCCTCTAAAGTGGGAGGAAGTGTGAAAAAGTGGGGAAATTTGTGTTTCAAGGTGCTTCAGCTCTCAATTTAGACGCAAAAGGTCGCATGTCTGTGCCGGCCAAGCATCGTGACGCGCTTTTATTGCAGGGCGATGGTCGCGTCACCTTAACAAAACATCCAGATGGTTGCTTATTAGTTTTCCCTCGTCCCGAATGGGAAGCTTTTCGTTCGCGAGTTGCGCAATTACCAATGGATGCGCATTGGTGGCGACGGATTTTTTTAGGGAATGCGGCCGAAATAGAGCTTGATGGCTCAGGGCGAATTTTGATCAGTCCTGAATTACGTGTTGCAGCCAACATTGAACGCGAAATCATTTTGCTGGGGATGGGTAGTCATTTGGAGTTATGGGATGCCCAGACTTACTCCACTAAAGAGCAGGCAGCAATTGCCCAAGGCATGCCTGAGGCCCTCAAGCAATTTACTTTTTAATGATCGGGCCCCATGAACTATTCACATCGCCCAGTGTTGCTGGCCGAGGCGGTGACAGCATTGACCAGTGGCAACTTGAGCAGCAATGCAGTGTTCATCGACGGAACATTTGGGCGCGGTGGCCATTCTCAGGCCTTACTCAAGCTGATCAGTCCACAAGCGCAACTACTAGCCTTCGACAAAGATTTAAGTGCGCTGGCCACAGCACAACATATAACCGACAGTCGTTTCACTATCGTGCACAGCAGCTTTGCAGCGATGGCGCAGTTTGCAAAAGCGGCCTCGGTCGATGGTGTACTGCTCGACTTAGGGATCAGCTCGCCACAAGTCGAAGAGGCAGCGAGGGGATTTTCATTTCGTCGGGATGGCCCGCTCGATATGCGTATGGATACATCGCAGGGAATGACTGTACTGCAATGGTTGGAACAAGCTAGTAGTGAGGAAATAACAGAAGTGATAAAGATTTATGGTGAAGAACGATATGCCCCAGCAATTGCCCGCGCAATTGTTGCTGAGCGCACCGCCGAAAATTTACCCAAAACAACTTTAGGTTTAGCGCAATTAATTGCCAAAGTAGTCCGTTCACGCGAGCCAGGGCAAGATCCTGCTACCCGTACCTTTCAGGCTTTACGCATTTTTATTAATCGTGAGTTAGACGATTTGCAGTTAGGACTACGGGCGGCATTAACAGTCTTAAAGCCTGGTGGTCGCCTAGTCGTGATCAGCTTTCATTCTTTAGAGGATCGCATCGTTAAGCAATTTATGCGGGCGCATGCCACGGTAGAAATGCCGCGAAAGTTACCCGTGCGTGCGAAAGATCTGCCACAGGCAGAGCTCAAAGTGGTTGCCCGTGTGCGCCCTAGTGTTCAGGAAGTCAATGAAAATCCCCGCGCACGTTCAGCAGTGATGCGCGTTGCGGAAAAACAGGGCATTGACGGATGAATCGTGCAACGCTTACCTTACTCGCTTTACTTTTAATCTGTGCTTTGTCATTAGTGGCAGCGCAGCAGAAAGCACGTAAGTTGTTTATCGCCATAGAACGCGCACAAATGGAAGAGCGCCGTTTAAATCAAGAAGCCCTGCGCTTGGAATATGACCAGCGTACCTTATCAAAATCAGCGCGCATTCAAGATAGTGCTCGCAATCAATTACGTATGTTACCGATTACACCCGATCGAACTTTGTATTTGAAGGATGCGCAGTGAAGCCGCTTGGTTTTTCTACTTCGCCTAATTTGGTACTTCGTCTACCGATGTGGCGCTCACGCCTCATGTTGTTTTTATTATTTTTTGCTTTCATGATGTTGTTGCTGCGGGCGTTATGGATTCAGGGCCCAGGCAACGCCTTTTACGAAGCGAAAGCAATTAAAGGGACACAACGTGAACTGGAGCTATCAGCGAGTCGCGGAAAAATATTAGACCGAAATGGGCAAGTGATTGCAACGAGCTTAGAAGCAAAAGCAATTATTGCTTATAACGATGTAGTACCCGATGATCTTGCGCCCGAAAAAATTCGCCAATTAGCCCAGCTGTTACAAATTAGCGAACCTGACTTACGGAAAAAATTACGCGATGAGCGCACGCAAATTTTTTTAAAGCGTCAAGTTGAGCCCCAAGTTGCTCAAGCCATTAAGCAATTAGAAATACCGGGGATTGCTATTAATAATGTTTATCGCCGATATTATCCCGAAGGCGAGGCAATGGCGCATGTCGTTGGGTTTACGAATGTTGAAGATCGCGGACAAGAAGGGATGGAGTTATCGCATCAAAATGAATTAGCGGGTCATTCGGGCAAACGTAAAGTGGTAGTTGATCGATTGGGCCGAGTGGTTGAGGAAATGGCAATTTTGCAATTA
>CAILUH010000058.1 GCA_903837335.1 uncultured beta proteobacterium
ACCCGCGCAGGATCTGTAGGCATGGTCCGTACTAAGCGAATAATTTCTGCGGGCTGCTCGCGTATGCCAATCGTATTATTGTAGGATTTCGACATTTTTTGTCCATCGAGTCCAGGCATCCGCGAAGCTTTGGTTAAGAGGGCTTGAGGTTCAGGCAGAATAATTCTTCGCGCGCCTTCCAAATAGCCAAATAAACGCTCCCGATCAACCATCGAGAGACTTTGAGAATCTTGTAGCAGTGCCTGAGCTTGCTCCAGGGCCTCCGCATTGCCCCGCTCCTGGTATGCAACGCGCAGTTCCACATACATCTTGGCCCGTTTACTACCTAATTTTTTCACAGCTTCAAGGGCTTTGGCTTCAAAATCGGCCTCGCGGCCATATAAATAATTAAAACGTCGAGCGACTTCTCGCGCCATCTCGACATGGGGCACTTGGTCTTCGCCAACGGGAATAAATTGCGCTCGATAAATTAAAATATCAGCAGCCTGCAAAAGGGGGTAGCCTAAAAAACCGTAAGTCTGCAAATCTTTTTCTTTTAATTTTTCAATTTGATCTTTATAAGTTGGTACCCGCTCTAACCAACTTAACGGCGTACCCATCGCCAGCAATAAAAAAAGTTCTGCGTGTTCGGGCACCCTGCTTTGAATAAATAAAGTAGCTTGATTAGGATCAACTCCAGCTGCTAACCAATCGATTACCATCTCCCATACCGATTCCTCAATGACGCTAGAGGTTTCATAATGGGTAGTCAGTGCATGCCAATCGGCAACAAAAAAGAAACAGGGATATTCCGATTGCAACTCTACCCAGTTTTTAAGCACACCATGGTAATGACCTAAATGTAAAGCGCCGGTAGGCCGCATGCCAGAAAGTACGCGTTCAGCAAACATGATTCTTTTTTTCTAAATAATGAAGTATAAAAGTTACAATTGTTAATGAAAAACCGACCAAATAGGCTTAAGGCTAGAAGGCAAATTTGGCAATAGCCCTAGATCGGTATGACTTTCGCGCGGATCATGAAAATCAGAGCCCCGCGAGCCCATAAAACCATAATCAACAGCAATTTTGGCAAAAGTTTGATACTGATCAGGGCTATGACTGCCGGTTACCACTTCAATACCCAGTCCACCTAAATCTTTAAAACGCGCATATAACTCCGTCATTTGTAGCGGGGTTAAATGATAGCGCCCCGGATGGGCAATCACGGCAACACCCCCTGCACTGCGAATCCATTGCAGGGCATTTTCTAAGGTTGCCCAGCGATGCTGAACATAACCAGGCTTGCCAGCAACTAAATAGTTTTTGAATACCGTTTCGGTATCTTTGCAAAACCCTTGCTCAACCAAAAACCGCGCAAAGTGGGTGCGAGAAATTAGTTCTGGATTGCCAGCATAGAGTTGTGCCCCTTCAAAACTACCCTTAATCCCCACTTTAGCTAATTGCTCTGCCATCGCCTGCGCCCGATTACGGCGGCCATCACGCGTTTGGCGAAGCCCCTCAATTAAGCCCGGATGGGTAGGATCAATTCCCAAACCAACGATATGCACCGTGTGGTCTAACCAAGTAATCGAAATTTCTACTCCCGCCACATAATCAATACCTAAAATTGCTGCTGCAGCTTGGGCACGTAGCTGACCCCCCAGCTCATCATGATCGGTTAATGACCACAATTGCACGCCATTAAGGTGTGCACGCTCAGCCAAAGCCTCAGGCGATAAGGTTCCATCGGAAACAACAGAATGGCAATGCAAATCTGCATTTAGCACAGGGGGCGTGTTCATCTGGCTATTTTAGGTCAAGCTGGTATTAATTACTCGACGCGGCGCATCGAGGTAGGCGCGCGATTGCATTTCCACTAGGCGCGATACAGTCCGACCAAATTCAGCCACGATAGGACCTTCAGGGTAAAGTGCATCCGCAGGAACTTGTGCCGACATAATCAACTTGATTTTATGATCATATAAAACATCGATTAACCAAATAAACCGCCGCGCCTCATTGGTCATGCGGGGCGGCATATAAGGTACCTCGGACAGGATAATGGTATGAAAGCGTGTAGCTAGCTCAAGGTAATCGTTTTGTGAGCGTGGTCCCACGCACAGAGTTTGAAAATCAAACCATACCACTCCTTCAGCCAAGCGAAAAGGACGAATTTGCCGCGACTCAATAAAGAGTACAGGGCATGACATCTCATCACGATTACCACTCAAGCGCTTAAAGGTATCCAATAAAATTAAATGATTTTGTGCCGTTAGGGGGCATAAATAGGCTTCCACTTGCGCCATTTGTAACTGGCGATAGTCAGAACCAGCATCCACATTCAAGATGTCTAACTTATCTTTTAATAGTTGAATTGCCGGCAGTAAGCGATCGCGATGCAAGCCATTGGGATACAACTCATCAGGCTGGTAATTCGAGGTCATAATGAATTGCACCCGATCTTCAAATAAAGCCTTTAATAAGCGATATAAAATCATCGCATCAGCAATATCATTGATATGAAACTCATCAAAACAAATTAAGCGATAGCGTTCTGAAATGCGTTTAGCTAGCTCATCTAGCGGATTTACTAGACCCGATAATTCATGTAATTCATGATGTACTCCGCGCATGAACTCATGAAAATGAATACGAATCTTTTTCTCAACTGGAGAAGCAGCGTAAAAACAGTCCATTAAAAAAGATTTGCCCCGCCCTACGCCACCCCATAAATAAATGCCTCGGGGCAATTCAGGGTGAAAAAGTTTTTTCTTCAGTGCGTTAGCGCGCTTTTCTTTGTAGACCACCCATTCATCCTCGCACAGTTGCAAGCGAGCGACTGCACGCTCTTGAGCCGAATCCGTTTGGTAGCCATGCAACTGTAATTCACGGCGGTAATACTCAGCAACTTTCAATTACATGTTTAATGCGCGCTGATCGGTTGCAAGGGCAGCCTCACGCATTACCTCAGATAAGCTTGGGTGTGCATGACAAATACGGGCGATGTCTTCTGCGGCAGCTTTAAATTCCATTGCCACAGCTGCCTCAGCAATCAGGTCAGATGCATTTGGGCCAATAATATGAACCCCTAACACCTCATCTGTTTTTGCATCGGCTAGCACTTTAATGAAACCGTCGGCGCGTCCCATGCCTAAGGCACGGCCATTCGCTGCAAACGGAAACTGCCCTGCTTTAAACGCTCTGCCACTTTCTTTTAGTTGCTGCTCGGTTTGACCAACCCAAGCAATTTCTGGATCGGTATAAATAACCCATGGAATGCAGTTGTAATCAATATGGGGTTTTTGTCCGGCCATTATTTCGGCCACCAATACACCTTCATCTTCAGCCTTGTGTGCCAGCATGGGACCACGAACTACGTCACCAACTGCATACACCCCTGGCATCGCGGTGGCACAGGTATGGTTATCGATTGGTATAAAGCCGCGTTCATCGGTTTTCAAACCAATTGCTGCCAAATTGAGGTCATCGGTATTGGGCACTCGGCCGACTGAAATAATTAAACGCTCACACACTAATTTTTGCGCCTTACCCGCGCTATCTTGATAACTGACCGTGACATCTTTTTTGGTACTGACTACTTCACCAATTTTTACCCCGAGCTGAATATCTAAGCCCTGTTTAGTAAAAATTTTCTGGGCTTCGGCAGCAATCCCCGCATCACAGGCGCCTAAAAAAGTAGGCAAAGCCTCTAAAATCGTTACTTGCGAACCGACGCGTCGCCACACCGAACCTAACTCAAGGCCAATCACGCCTGCGCCAATTACGCCCAACCGTTTGGGAACAGTATCAAACTGCAACGCACCTTCGTTATCGCAAATCATGACGTTATCAACTTTGACTGTTGGTAAATGCCGCGCCTTTGAACCGGTAGCAATAATCACTTGTTTAGCTGTAACAGTCAGCGGTGTCTTGCCATCAATCTGCAATTGATAGCCTGCAGCTTCTTTGCCTACAAAAGCTGCATGCCCCTTCAGTAAAGTCACTTTATTTTTGCGAAATAAATAATTAATGCCGCCTGTCATTTTGGTCACAATAGCGTCTTTACGAGCAAGCATTTTTTTAATATCGATACTGACTTGCCCCACGGTAATGCCATGGTCTGCAATACTGTGTTCAATTTTTTCAAACTCTTCTGAAGAAGCTAACAAAGCCTTTGACGGAATACAGCCTACATTAAGGCAAGTGCCGCCTAGGCGGATTTCACCCTTTGGGTCGTTAAAGGAGCTAGCCTCTACACAAGCTACCGAAAAACCCAATTGTGCTGCGCGTATTGCCGCTATATAACCGCCTGGGCCAGCTCCAATTACCACCACATCAAAAACTGGACTCATGGATATCTTTCTTATAGATCAAGTAATAGGCGGGCAGGATCTTCAATTGCCTCTTTCATGGCCACTAAGCCCAACACTGCCTCACGACCATCAATAATGCGATGATCATAAGATAGCGCCAAGTAATTAATGGGGCGAATAACAATTTGGCCGTCTTCTACTACTGGTCGCTCTTTAGTAGCATGAATTCCTAAAATAGCCGACTGCGGAGGGTTAATAATTGGCGTCGATAACATCGAGCCAAACACACCACCATTTGAGATTGAAAACGTGCCACCCGTTAATTCTTCGATCGATAGTTTTCCTTCGCGGGCTTTCAGGCCAAATTCAGCAATTTTTAATTCAATTTGCGCTAGATTCATCTGATCTACATCCCGCAATATTGGCACTACCAATCCACGCGGCGAGCTAACAGCAATACCAATATCGAAATAACCATGATAAATAATGTCGTTACCATCAACCGATGCATTGAGTAAGGGAAATTTTTTCAAAGCATGGGTAGCTGCCTTAACAAAAAAAGACATAAAGCCAAGCTTTACCCCATGGGTTTTCTCAAACACCTCTTTATACTTATTTCGCATCGCAATGACTGGCGCCATATTAACTTCATTAAAAGTGGTTAAGATGGCGTTATTGGCTTGTGACTCGAGTAAACGCTCAGCAATACGGGCGCGCAAGCGACTCATTGGTACTCGCTCTTCAGGCCTATCACCCAAGGGCATTGCTGCTGGCGGCAAAGAGGATTGAGTCGATTTTGCCGACTTGGTTGCGCCACTAGCTACAGCAGTAAGAACATCTCCCTTGGTAATTCGACCATCACGGCCACTGCCACTAATAGCAGCAGAACTTAAGTTTTGTTCAGCCATTAATTTTGCTGCTGAAGGGGCTGCACTGACTGCAGCGGACGCACCCTTAGAAGCTGCTGGCGCAGACTTTACTTCTGCAGCTGCAAGCGGCGCTACTACAGTAGGAGTAGCGGTACTATCCAGCTTGGCAATTAATTGCTCAGCTACAACCGTAGCGCCATCCGGCTGCAGTATCTCCGTTAACACGCCAGCTGAAGGCGCGGGCACCTCTAAAACAACTTTATCAGTTTCAATCTCAATCAGAATTTCATCTTGGGCTACCGCTTCGCCAGGTTTTTTTCGCCACTTTAATAAAGTCGCTTCTGTAACAGATTCAGAAAGTTGCGGAACTTTAACCTCAAATATAGACATATCTTTTCCTAAAATTGATCAATCGACTTATTTATTTTTTGTAACGATAAAACCTTTTAATTTTGTAAAAGCGGAGTTGAGTAATGATTTTTGCTGCTCTTGATGCAAATGCGCATAGCCAACTGCCGGCGATGCCGATGCTGGACGACCCGCGTAAGCTAAGCGCATGCCGTCGCCCATATTTTCTAAAATATTATGTTGCACAAAAAACCAGGCGCCTTGATTTTGTGGCTCATCTTGACACCAAACAACTTCTTCCAATTGAGCATATTTCTTCAGCTCGGTTGCAATCGCCTTATGCGGAAATGGATAGAGTTGTTCGAGGCGAATGATCGCTGTATCGGCCGACTTCTTGTCGGCCCGCACTTTCACTAAATCGTAATAAACCTTACCCGAGCAGATAATTAAGCGTGTTACTAGCTTTGGATCAAGAGATGCATCGGTATCAGGCAAGACAGTTTGAAACTGGCCTTTGGTGAACTCAACTAAAGGCGAAGCCGCTTCTTTATTACGTAATAATGATTTTGGAGTCATCAATATCAGTGGCTTGCGAAACTGCCGAATCATTTGACGACGTAAGACGTGAAAAATTTGTGCGGCCGTAGTGGGTTGTACTACCTGCATATTCGTATCCGCGCAGAGTTGCATAAAACGCTCTAAACGGGCAGAAGAGTGTTCAGGTCCTTGTCCCTCGTAGCCATGCGGCAGCATCATCACTAAACCGTTCACTCGGCCCCACTTCACTTCTCCAGAGGCAATAAATTGGTCAATCACAACTTGGGCACCATTGGCAAAGTCACCAAATTGGGCTTCCCAAATTGTCAAAGTGTTGGGCTCAGCAGATGCATAGCCATATTCAAAGCCAAGCACAGCCTCCTCGGAAAGAATGGAATCAATCACGGTAAATGGGGCTTGATCTTTAGCGACATGATGCAAAGGAACATAAGTGCCTATATCCCATTTCTCGCGATTTTGATCGTGCAAGACGGCATGGCGGTGCGTAAAAGTTCCACGGCCACTATCCTCACCCGATAAGCGCACTGGGTAACCACTAGCCACTAATGAGGCAAAGGCCATGTGCTCACCCATACCCCAATCAACATTGATTTCACCTCGACCCATAGCAGCGCGATCGGCAATCACCTTCTCGACCAAATGATGTGCTTTAAAGTCAGCTGGAATAGTCGTAATGCGGGCTGCCAAGCGTTTCCATTCGGCCAAAGGAATGGCCGTATCGGCATGATCGGTCCATTTTTTATTCAGAAATGGTGACCAATCAACGGCAAATTTACCCTTGAAATTACTTAAAACCGGATCGGATGTCTGTTTACCTTCATCCATTGCCGCGCGATACTCTTTAACCATCAAATCTCCGCTGCCAGCAGCAATGATGCCTTGGGTCTCTAATTTATCGGCATACATTTTGCGCGTACCAGGGTGAGCCGCAATAATTTTATACATCAGGGGCTGGGTCATTGCTGGAGAATCTTGCTCGTTGTGGCCTAGCTTGCGAAAGCAAACAATATCGATCGCCACATCTTTCTTAAAAGTACTGCGAAAATCTAAAGCCAACTGCGTCGCCAGTACAACAGCCTCCGGATCATCACCGTTCACATGCAAGACGGGTGCGTCAATCACTTTCATAATGTCAGTGCAATAGAGGCTAGAACGTAAATCACGCGGATCAGAGGTAGTAAAGCCAATTTGATTATTAATCACAATATGTACCGTGCCGCCAGTGGAATAACCCCTTACCTCTGACATTGCTAAAGTTTCTTGCACCACGCCTTGCCCAGCAATCGAGGCATCACCGTGAACTAAAACAGCCAAGACTTGATCACCATTTAAATCACCGCGGCGCTCCATGCGAGCGCGTGCTGAACCCTCAGCAACCGGATCAACAATTTCTAAATGGGAGGGATTAAATGCCAAAGACACATGAACTGGGCCCCCTGGCGTTGAAATATCACTAGAGAACCCCTGATGGTATTTAACGTCACCCGAAGGTAGATCTTCAGGTGCCGTATGCTCAAATTCAGCAAATAAATCCTTAGGCATCTTGCCTAAAACATTGACCAGCATATTTAAACGGCCGCGGTGCGCCATGCCCACTACGATTTCTTGAATGCCTTTAATTCCTGCGCCCCGAATTAATTCATCCATGCTGGCGATAAAACTTTCACCGCCCTCAAGAGAAAAGCGCTTTTGGCCTACGTATTTTGCTTGCAAATAGCGCTCAAGGCCCTCGGCCGCAGTTACGCGATCTAAAATTTGGCGCTTCTCTTCAAGATTAAAGCGCGGAGTTGAGCGCACTGATTCTAATTTTTCTTGCCACCATTTTTTTATTTTTTGGTCGGCGATATACATTACTTCAGCGCCAATCGTGCCGCAATAGGTTTCGCGTAAAGCCTGTAATAAATCGCGCAGGGTCATCGTATCTTTACCAAAATACGTATTACTAATATTAAAGACAATATCCATATCCCCATCACTAAATCCATAGAACGCAGGATTTAATTCAGGAATATCTGGGCGTTCAGTCCGTTTTAACGGATCTATATTGGCCCAGCGATTACCCACGTTACGATATGCAGCGATTAGCTGTTGGACCGCAACCCGTTTACGGCCCATTTCAGCATCGACTGAGTCGCTGACTTTACGAATTGGGCCCTGCTTCGCACGCTCGGCAAAAGAAGCTACGATTGGTGCATGGGCAATATCAGGATGGTTACCGCCATCGACAGAGGGTACGCGATTGACATTATCAAAATAGGTACGCCAATGATCAGATACAGAATTGGGATCGAGTAAGTAAGACTCATACAAGTCTTCTACATAGGGCGCGTTTCCGCCAAACAAATAGGACGAGCCTATTGAAGCTTCCATCATGATGCTCACCTTTCATCGGGTATCCCGAAAAAAACTGTGGTTTAAACCATCCGCGCTCTGGCTTCACCAAATTACGAATTGATCACTGATTAAATCTACTAATTACTGCAATTTTAGCATGATTAAGCTTATTACTAATGGGGTTTTGAGGGTCTGAGATATGACCTACCTGCATTCCGACAGTTGAATAAGAAGTTTCCTACGCCCCTTTCAGCCAAAACTGACTGCTTCCGCTCCAAATGATTTATATGCTTGAACCTTCATAAAACAGAAAGAAATTTACCAATAATGAAAGCCATTAACCAAGCTGCAGATTATTTCAGTACACGCCAAAGCGCCAAAATCCTCCAAGTATCCTTGGGTACTGTCCAAAAAATGGTTGAAGTCGGCGAGCTTATCGCCTGGAAAACCTACGG
>CAILUH010000059.1 GCA_903837335.1 uncultured beta proteobacterium
GGATGAGGCGCTAGCCCAACGCTATTATGATTTGATGCTTGCGCCCGGCGTGCGCGCAAGTCTAATCGAACTCATGAAGCAACATATCTTAGAAGATCCCCGTCCACTCTTGGGACGAATTCAAGTGCCCACCTTACTGCTCTGGGGCGAGCGCGATGGCTTTATTCCGATTACCAATGCGCAAGATTATTTACGCCTGATGCCCAAAGCTAAATTAGTTGCACTGCCTAACATTGGCCACATTCCACAAGAGGAAAAACCGCAAGAGGGCCTTAATGCACTATGGGAGTTTTTAAAATCGTAAAGCTGGGGTCGGTTTTTTAAGCAGCTTCGCGAACACTTCCTTCGTAAATCCCTTCAAGCCGATCTTCGAGCTCATCATTGGCCTGTTGCATGGCCGACAACATCGCAGAATCGGGCTGCCAATAATTGCGTTGCGAGGCTTCAGTTAAGCGATTAGCTAAACGCGCAGCAGCAGTTGGATTTAGTTTAGCTAAACGCTCACGCATTTCTGGGTCAAGCATGAATGTTTCGGTTAGCTGTTTATATACCCAAGGCTGGACCTGACCAGTAGTTGCCGACCAACCCATGGTATTGGTAATGTGCACTTCAATTTGTCGCACGCCCTCATAACCGTGTTGCAACATCCCCTCATACCATTTTGGATTCAGCATTCGGGTACGTGTTTCTAAGGTAACCTGCTCCGAGAGGGTACGAACGGTGCCTTCGCCTTTAGTTTGATCGCCAATATAAACTGGCACATCTGTGCCGCCTTTCGCGCGCTTAACTGCGCGTGTTATGCCGCCTAAAGTATCAAAATAATTATCAATGGTGGTGACCCCCAGTTCCATCGAGTCAAGATTTTGATAGGTCATTTCAACATTGGCCAAGACGCTTTTTAAGAGTGCGTTATTTTGAATCGGCTTACCCGCTCTGCCAAAGGCAAATCCTTTACGCCGAGTATAAGTTTCGGCCAATTCATCTTCTTCTTCCCACACACTATTCTCAACCATATTACTGACATTAGAACCGTAAGCGCCATCGGCATTACCGTAAACACGTAACGCCGCAGTTTCTAAATCACAGCCATGCTCTGCTTGGTAAGCCAAGGAATGTTTCCGAATAAAATTTTGCTCCAACGGTTCATCGGCGCTTGCCGCCATAAATGCGGCCTCAGCCAATAATTTAATTTGCAAAGGCAGTAAGTCACGGAAGATGCCCGATAGCGTAATCACCACATCAATTCGAGGTCGGCCTAATTCTGCGAGCGGAATTAACTGCGCACCAGCAAGTCGACCATAACTATCAAAGCGCGGCAATGCACCCATCAGGGATAATGCCTGACCGATTTGTCCGCCCTCTGATTTTAGATTATCACTACCCCATAAAACCATGGCTATTGATTCAGGTATTGCATTGCCATCATCAATAAATTTTTGGACGATTTTTTCAGCTTGCTTAGCGCCGTCTTTCACTGCAAAAATGCTGGGAATGCGAAAAGGATCAAAACCGTGCAAATTGCGGCCCGTCGGCAATACTTCAGGATTACGCATCACATCACCCCCAGCTGCGGGTCGAATAAAACGACAATCGAGGGCGTCGAGCATGCCAGTCACCTCAGTCTCTTGTGACATGAGTTGATTGGCACGAATCATTTTTGCGAATAACGCTTCTAAGGTTTCTTGTGAGCCATACTGAAGAAGGTCTTGATGCCGACTCACAACGTCACTCGGTATCTGGCCATCCAGCAACGCTTGTACGACTGAGTCGTCCACCGGATGATCTAAAGCAACATCTGCCATGGCTTTTAATAAACCAAAACGTTCTGCAAGCGGCGGAACAGCACCCACAATATGTAAGCCGTGGGGTATCAAGGTGTACTCAAGCTCAAGTAAATCAGTATATAAATTACTAACCAAGCCCTCTAAAGCGCGTTTATCAGCCACATCCCAAAGCGGGTCAGCTAGGCATAAATCGATTTCTGCGGCTTGCGCTTGAATTAAAACCGCTAAATCACGACTTTCATTTTCTAATTCGGGCTCGAGACTGCGCCACCGTTCAATCGATACTTTTAAATCAGCTAGCCCAGCATAGAGGCCAGCCTGAGTTACTGGTGGGGTTAAATAACTAACCAAAGTGGCGCCCGAACGGCGTTTAGCGATCGCCCCTTCGGAAGGATTGTTTGAGGCATATAAATAAATATTAGGTAAATCATCGATCAGCCGATCGGGCCAACATGCGCCGCTCATGCCAGTTTGTTTACCCGGCATAAACTCGAGTGCGCCATGTGTTCCAAAATGCACAACTGCATTGGCCGCAAAATCTTCTCTGAGGTAGCGATAAAAAGCTGAGAAGGCGTGGGTTGGAGCAAAGCCATGCTCAAACAACAATCTCATCGGATCGCCTTCATAGCCAAATGACGGCTGCACCGCTAATAAAATATTGCCGAATTGTTTGCCTAAAACAAAAATAGCGCTGCCATTACTTAATTGTTTACCAGGAGCAGGCCCCCACTGCGCTTCAATTTCTTTAAGCCAACGCTCGCGCTTAACATGATCATTCGCAGAAATTAAAGTATGCACATTTGCATCGGCGCCATATTGCTGCGCATTCCCTTTTAATAATTGTTCCCGCAATTCATCGGTAGTGGCAGGCACGTCAACTGTGTAACCCCTTGCTTTCATACCCAACAATAAATTATGAACAGACTCAAAGACACTTAAATACGCTGCGCTGCCAATATTGCCCGCATTGGGTGGAAAATTAAATAACACAATCGCTACTTTGCGTTGGGCTCGCTCAGAGCGGCGTAAATCGACTAACTTGCCCACCCGCGCAGCTAACATACCAACGCGCTCTATGCAGGTAAACATATCTTGAGGATTATGGGCCTCTGTAAACGTGCACTCTTTATGACATCCGTGACAGGTCTTCCCAGCTGCACCAGGTCGGCCGCCATAAACCATCGGCACGGTTGAACCATCCAGTTCTGGAATGGCTACCATAATGGTGCTCTCTACGGGCAGTAGACCGCGATCAGAGCCACCCCATTGTTCTAAGTTCTGAAACTCTACTGGATGAGCCGCAATATACGGTACATTTAATTTTGCTAACACTTCTTCAGCTGCTTTGGCATCGTTATAGGCGGGTCCACCAACTAATGAGAAGCCCGTCAAAGAAATTAGGGCGTCAATACTTGCTTCACCATTTTGCGTAAAAAAAGCATCAATCGCTGGACGCGAATCTAGGCCCGAAGAAAAAGCTGGGATGACTTGCAAGCCCTGGGCCTCTAAAGCAGTGATTACCGGATCATAGTGCCCACTGTTACCTGAAACTAAATAAGAGCGCAACAGCAGGATACCTACTTTGCCCCGCGCCTTGGGTTGCGGTACGACCACTGGCAGGTCTTGTAAACGCTCGCTTAGCCGCCCCTTCATGCGGGGGTGATAGACACCAAGATCAGGATAAGCAACGGGATCAATGGCTTTGGCGTTCTCCCGCAAA
>CAILUH010000060.1 GCA_903837335.1 uncultured beta proteobacterium
CCTCTAATTGAAGAATCAGAGGCGTTGCAATTACAAACTGCGGAAGAAAGCTATGCGCAATTAACCATTGCTTTACCGCAATTTAAAATTGGCCTTGTGCATGGTCGTCTAAAGAGTGCAGAGAAGGCGGCGGTGATGGCCGCCTTTAAGGAAAATAAAATTCAGTTATTGGTTGCAACGACGGTGATAGAAGTCGGTGTTGATGTGCCAAATGCTGCACTCATGGTGATTGAACATGCAGAGCGTTTCGGCTATGCTCAAATTCATCAATTACGGGGGCGAGTGGGGCGGGGTTCAGCCGATTCCGTTTGTCTATTAATGTATGCCGAGCCACTTTCGCTAGCCGCAAAGGAGCGCTTGCAAACCCTACGTGAAGTAGCTGACGGCTTTGTCATTGCCGAACGCGATTTGTCTCTGCGCGGGCCTGGCGAGTTGTTGGGCGCCAAACAATCGGGCGATGGCATGTTACGCTTTGTTGATTTACAGCGTGATGCATGGTTGGTAGAGTTAGCCCAACTAGCGGCAATGCGTATTTTGCAGGAACATCCCAAGCTAGTTGACCAACAACTACAGCGCTGGCTTGGATCCCGCGCAGAATTTTTAAAAGCTTGATAATTACCTTATGACCCTTACCGAACTTCGTTATATTGTTGCCGTAGCCCGCGAACGACACTTTGGACGTGCTGCCGAAGCTTGTCATGTTTCTCAACCTACTCTTTCAGTGGCCATAAAAAAATTAGAAGAAGAATTGGGTTCACAAATTTTTGAACGCACTAGCGCTGAAGTTGCCTTAACTGCAAATGGGGCGCTAATTGTGCAACAAGCCCAACGCGTTTTAGAGGAAGCGAATGCCCTAAAACATTTAGCTAAGCACGGACAAGATCCTTTAGTAGGCCCAGTTCGCTTGGGCGCGATTTATACCATTGGCCCTTATTTACTCCCTAGTTTAGTGCGCGTAGCGCGAGAAACGTTGCCAAACACCCCTTTATTTCTGGAAGAAAATTTTACTGTGCGCTTGCTGGAAATGTTGCGCCAAGGTAATTTAGATTGCGCCGTTTTAGCCGATCCTTTTCCCAGTATGGGCTTAGATAGTATTGATCTTTATGAAGAGCCTTTTTTAGTGGCGATTCCCAAAGGTCATCCTTGGGCGCAGTTAACGGAAATTGATCATGCAGAATTGAAAGACCAAAATACCTTACTCTTGGGTGCGGGCCATTGTTTTCGCGATCATGTCCTTGGCGTTTGCCCTGAGTTGAATCGCTTCGCCGGGAACTCAATGGATGGCGAGCAGCGGAATTTTGAAGGCTCCTCACTGGAGACAATTCGGCAAATGGTCGCTGGTGGCATTGGTATAACTGTCTTACCGCGTACTTCTGTGCCAGATCCTAAAACAAAAGACGGGCTGATTCGTTATTTGCCATTTGTCGCACCCATTCCCACGAGGCGAGTTAGCTTGGTATGGCGCAAAAGCTATCCGCGGGTCGCGCTCATGAAGATCTTGGCGCAGACCATTCAAGCCTGTCAATTACCCGGAGTAAAGGCAATCTAATTTTGTCCCGCTTGCAAGCCTACATTCAACTGATACGCTTGGATAAGCCGGTTGGAATTCTTTTACTATTATGGCCAACATTATGGGCGCTATTTTTAGCCAGTGATGGCTGGCCCAAACCTGATGTACTGGTTATTTTTGTTTTGGGTACTGTACTCATGCGTAGCGCAGGTTGTGCAGTTAATGATTTTGCCGATCGCGATTTTGATCGCCATGTCGAGCGCACCCGCGAACGCCCTTTAACCAGCGGCCAAGTGGGCACAAGGGAGGCATTACTGCTGGCTGCAGGCTTGGCACTCGCTGCCTTTGTTTTAATTCAGCCCTTAAATCTACTGACTAAATCGTTATCTGTATGGGCTTTATTAATCGCCATAGTCTATCCGTTTACAAAACGTTTTTTTGCGATACCGCAAGCGGTACTAGGCATCGCTTTTGGCTTTGGAATTCCCATGGCCTATGCAGCGGTGCAGCAGCAAATACCGCTTGAGGCGTGGATTTTATTGCTCGGCAATATTTTTTGGGCAATTGCTTATGACACTGCTTATGCGATGGTTGATCGTGAGGATGATTTGCGTTTAGGCCTCCATACTTCAGCTATTACTTTTGGCCGTTTCGAAGTAAAGGCCATCGGCTTTAGTTATGCTGTCTTACTAATAACCCAACTGTGGGTTGCCTATTTAGCGCAGTTAAGTATTTATTTTTATCTGGGTTGGCTAGCTGCATTAGCTTGCGCAATCTATGAATTACGTTTAGTTTCAAGCCGCGATCGGAACAAGTGTTTTGCCGCGTTTCGGCACAATAATTGGCTGGGCGCCTGTTTATTTTTAGGAATTGTTGCGGGCTTATTGGCTTAATTCATCACCCAATTCTTTGCCTCTTTTAGCGGCCGCTTCTAGCGCCTTTTCTAAAATGGCTTGCCATTGTTGATTTTCTAAAACCGCGAGTGCGGCTGCGGTAGTGCCGCCTTTAGACGTGACCTTAGCGCGCAGAGTAGCAGGGGAGTCACTTGACTGTTGTGCTAATGCAGTAGCGCCAGACAGAGTGGCATAAGCCAATTGACGGGCAATTGCGCTGCTTAAACCGAGTTTTTCTCCGCCAGCCTGGAGGGCTTCGAGAAATGCGAAGACATAGGCTGGCCCACTGCCGGATAAAGCCGTTACCGCATCCATTAGACCTTCTTCGCTCAGCCAGAGGCTTTGACCAACTGCATTACAAATGAGCTCAGCCCTTTCCCGGCCCAGCGTATCGACTGCAGAGGTAGCAAATAGCGCAGTAATGCCTTGACCAATTAAGGCCGGCGTATTGGGCATCGCCCGAATGCATAAGGCATGATCTAACCAGCGCGACATTTCAGCTAAACGAATGCCCGCAGCAATACTAAGGACCAAAGCAGCGCCATTCTTTTTTAAGATCGGCCGTAAGCTTAGGGCAGCTGTTTTGAAATCTTGAGGTTTAACGGCTAATACCAGAATATGATCTGTATTAGCTTCGAGTAAAACATCTGCGGTGCTCTCGAGGGTAGCGAGCTGAAAATCGGCGTGGAGTTTTTCACGCGTTGGCGCATACGCATCGACCACTTGAATTTGCTGGGCTAGAAAACCATGCTGCAGCAGACCACTAATAAGTGCACGCCCCATGTTACCGCCACCAATAAAAGTAATGCGCATATTAGGGTGCAATGGTTTAGCAGAATTTGTCATCAAGCTTTTATTCTAGCGCTAATTACGCTGGCCAAAAATGGCAGTACCAATCCGTACTAAGTTACTGCCTTCGGCGACTGCGGCCTCTAAATCATCTGACATACCCATCGAAAGGGTATCAAAATGGGCATAAGCAAGATTACCAAGGCGCGCAGCCGCTAACTCGGTAAAACATTGCCGTAATTGGGCACAAGCGCTAGCCTGAATCACTGGATTAGCGCTTGGCGCTGGAATTGTCATCAGGCCGCGCAGGCAAATGGCTGGCAGTTGAGCTACCAGGTCACAAAGTTCTGCAACTGCATGGGGCGCTACACCACCTTTAGTGGTTTCACCACTCAGATTGACTTGTACACAGACTTGCAAGGGCTGCAATTGGGATTCAATTAATCTTTGCGCTGAAAGCCGCTGCGCAATCTTCGGCCGATCAATGCTATGCACCCAATCAAACAAGCTGGCCACCTCTTTCGTTTTATTGCTCTGTAGGGGGCCAATAAAATGCCATTCTAAATTTTGCCTAAGGTCGGTAAGGGCGATTATTTTTTCGCTCGCCTCTTGTGCATAATTTTCTCCAAAAGCGTGTTGCCCAGCAGCATAAGCCTCACGGATAAGGGCTGCAGGTACAGTCTTACTGACAGCCAGCAAGCGGATATCGCTTGGTAAGCGACCTGCCGCTTCCGCAGCTTCTCTGATGCGCTGATGGATAATCTCAAGCCGCTGCGCAATCGAACTCATTGACGGGGAGGATTTTTTGCCTGAATCAGTTGATCTAAAATTTCAACCCAATGCACCACTGGATGTGACTCTTGTTGTAAATGCGTAATGCAACCGACGTTGGCAGAAACAATGACTTTTGCTCCGCTTTCTGCGCAAGCCGTATTGAGATTAACTAATTTTTGCTGACGTAATTGGGCTGATAACTCTGGCTGTAAAATTGAATAGGTACCTGCTGAGCCACAACACAGATGGCTATCTGCGCATAATGCGACTTGCACGCCTAGACTAGATAACAAGCGTTCGATATTGAGGCGAATTTGCTGACCATGCTGAAGCGTGCAAGGGGGATGGTAAACCACCCCCGGTTTTTTATCACTACCCAGTAAGACCTCTAATTGCGGAGCAAAAGTCGGCAAAATTTCAGAGAGATCTGTACATAATTTAGAAATGGTTTTGGCTTTATCGGCATATTGCGGGTCGCCCCGTAACAAGTGGCCATAGTCACTAACCATAGCGCCACACCCTGATGCCGTCATCACGATGGCTTCGATAGGTTTGCCATTGAGGCTGGGTTCTTCCCCCATTACATAGGGCCACCAAGCATCAATATTGCGGCGCGCATCGGCTAAGCCACCTTCTTGATGATTCAGGTGATGCCGCAATGCCCCACAACAGCCTGCTTTGGCAGCGCTAAGTAAGTTAACGCCAACGGCATCGAGTACCCGTGCCGTTGCGGAATTAATATTAGGCAGCATTGCTGGTTGTACACAACCCTCTAAGATGAGCATGGTGCGCGCATGACGAAGTGGCTGGGTAATGGGACGAGCATGAGGATCAATTGGCTGAGATATACCCAGCTGATCAAGTGGACTTTTAAGGGAAGGAATTTTTCTTTTAAGCTCTAAGGGCATCAGCGGGCGAAAGATTCTCCCTAAATTGATTACTGAATTAAAGAGCCAGGGACGCGTTAATACCTCGCGTAATAGCCAGCGCGTAAACCGCTCTTTAAAAGGTCGCGGGGGCGTTTCAGTTTCTGCCCATTGGCGACCGATATCCAATAAATTACCGTATTGAACTCCACTGGGACAGGTTGTTTCGCAACTCAGACAAGTAAGGCATCGATCTAAATGCAAACGCGTTTTTTCGGTGGGCGCACTGCCCTCAGCCATCTGTTTAATGAGATAAATTCGTCCTCGCGGGCTATCTAATTCATCACCTAATAGTTGATAGGTTGGGCAAGTGGCACCACAAAATCCACAATGAACGCATTGAGCCAAAAGTTTGGCGGCTTCAATACCCGCAGTTGTATTTGCTAAATGAGGCGCTAATTCGGTATGCATTTAGCAGGACCTAAGCCATGCGACCAGTGGCAAAAATGCCCGCTGGATCGAAGGCTTGTCGTAAACGCAGTTGAACTGTAGCTAGGCCAACAGTAAGTGGATTTTCGCTTAACAACGTAAAGCGTTGCGTAGTTGCTGCAGAGGCATCACTAACTTTAAATTGGGTTGCATGTCCACCTTGTGCCAAAGCTAATTTTTTAAGCGTGTTGAAACAATCTGGATCGCTTGGGCCTCGCCACCAACGTTCTTGACCATGCCATTCGAGAACGAGCGCATTCAACTGACTTTCTGGAAACTGTAAGGGAGGGCAAGCAGCAGGTAAGGCTAAGCGATAGAGTGCTTGTCCTGGATCCACTATTTGGAAACACGGTAAATCTTGTTCACGCAAGTTCTGCCAAAATTGCGCTGCAACAGTGGGGGAAACTTCGCTGGCACCAATTACAGCGGCGATCATTGTGCTTGCAGAACTCACAGCAGCATGAGCCCCCGCTAAACGAATACTTAACTCACCCTCGTGCTGGTCGTTACTCGTACCAATCCAGGCGCTCGCTGAGAGTGGTAGAGGCTGTCCAGCCCACTGATTTAGCAGCTTTAGTGCTGGTGCTTGCGAAATCATGGCTCGTAAAGTCAGGCTTGCAGCCGGCTTTGGCAATACTTTTACCGAGGCTTCGAGCAATAAAGCCAATGTACCTAGAGAGCCGGGTAGTAAGCGAGAAATATCATAGCCGGCAACATTCTTCATTACTTTGCCGCCAAAGCTTAGGTCGTTACCGCGCCCATCTAGCAAGCGTGCGCCAAGAACAAAATCCCTTAAGTTACCCGTGCTAATCCGAGCAGGCCCGGCTAGGCCGGCCGCTATGGCACCTCCGAAAGTAGCTTTGTCGCCAAAGTGCGGTGGTTCAAACGCTAAAACCTGATTGCGTTGCGCTAAAGCCATTTCAATTTCCTGTAGAGGAGTGCCAGCGCAGGCGGTAATTACTAACTCTTCAGGTTGATAATCCAGAATTCCACGATAAGTTGTTGTATTAAGCTTAGAGAAGTTATTCGGATTGCCATACCAATTTTTGGTTGCACCACCCTCAATAGAAAGTGGCGTTTGATTTTTTTTGGCAGCAAGTATTTGCTCACGAAATGCGTTGATGCTATTTTGCATAAGACTACTATCTGCAACTGCAGCTGACATTAAAAGCGCTCCAGCTCGGGGTGGGGCAACATTCCGCCGCTAATACGCATGCGCCCATATTCCGCACAACGATTTAGCGTTGGGATGCCTTTATCGGGATTTAATAAGAGCTCAGGATCAAAGGCAGCTTTAACGCCCCAAAACATCTCGCGCTCAGCTTCACCAAATTGCACGCACATGGAATTAATTTTTTCGATGCCAACACCATGTTCGCCGGTGATGGTTCCGCCTAGCTCTACGCAAGCCTCTAAAATTTCAGTACCAAATTCTTCGGCGCGATGCCATTCCTCAATATCGGCGCCATTAAACAAAATCAATGGGTGCATATTGCCATCGCCTGCATGAAAAACATTTAGGCAGCCTAAGCGATATTTCACTTCCATTGCTTTGATGCGGCGCAAGAGGGTAGCAATATGACGGCGGGGAATGGTGCCATCCATGCAGTAATAGTCTGCAGCGATGCGGCCGGCAGCCGGGAAGGCATTTTTCCTGCCACTCCAAAAACGTAGCCGTTCAACTTCATTTTCTGAAACCTGAATGCGACTTGCGCCAGCAATTTCTAGGACCGCAACCATACGCGCAATTTCTTCACTAACTTCTTCAGGAGTGCCGTCAGATTCACACAGCAAAATAGCTTCAGCATTCAGGTCGTATCCGGCATGAACAAATTCTTCAACCGCACGCGTAGTTGCTTTATCCATCATTTCTAAGCCAGCCGGAATAATACCTGCGGCGATAATGGCGGCTACGGCATTACCCCCTTTTTCAATATCGGCAAAGCTGGCCATAATGACTCTGGCGAGCTGCGGTTTAGGTACGAGTTTCACAGTGACTTCGGTGACGATTCCCAGCATCCCTTCGCTACCAATCAAGATAGCTAATAAATCAAGACCAGGCGCATCCGGTGCTAAACCACCGAATTCAACCACCTCGCCATTCATCAAAACTACCCGAATGCGTAAAATATTTTGCAGTGTTAGACCATATTTCAGGCAATGGACACCACCTGAATTTTCACTAACATTCCCGCCAATGGAGCAAGCAATTTGCGAGGACGGATCGGGAGCGTAATATAAGTTGAGATGGGCTACTGCCTCAGAAATTGCTAAATTACGCACGCCAGGTTGAACGGTGGCAGTACGAGAGAAGGGGTCGATAGCCAAGATTTTTTTTAACTTACTGAGAGAAAGAACCAAGCCTTGGGCAATTGGCATGGCCCCACCCGAAAGTCCGGTACCAGAGCCACGGGGTACGATTGGCACCTGCAATTGATCACAGACCTTGAGAATAGCAATGACTTGAGCTTCAGTTTGAGGCAAAGCCACCGCTAAAGGCATCCGGCGATACGCCGCTAAGCCATCGCATTCATAAGGAATCGTATCTTCGGGGAGCCATAGTAACTGATCTTCAGCTAGGATTGGCTTGAGCGCGGCCACTAGCTCTGCTTGGCGCACTGTAATGGCAAGTTCTTCAGCAAGTGGATTAATCGCGTTCATCGGACTATTTTAGCCATTTACTTATAATCAGGTATGGGTAATCGACTTTCAAAAATAGCCACGCGTACAGGCGATGCAGGGACCACCGGATTAGGCGATGGCAGTAGGGTCGATAAAGACCACAATCGCATTTGCGCAATGGGTGACGTCGATGAATTGAACTCAGAAATTGGTGTCCTGATGACTGAGACTTTGCCCCCAGCGATCGCTACTGAAATGCTCGCATTATTTTTACGCATCCAGCATGATTTATTCGATTTAGGAGGTGAGTTATGTATTCCTAATTACACCTTATTAAAAGCTGAGCAGGTTGAGCAACTCGATATTTGGTTAAAGCAGTACAACGCTAGCTTACCGCCATTAACCGAATTTATTTTGCCCGGAGGAACACGCGCAGCTGCGCAAGCCCACGTTTGTCGAACAGTTTGTCGGCGCGCAGAGCGTTCAATAGTGAAGTTAGGTTGGGATGAGCCAATTCATGATGCACCACGTCAATATGTCAATCGACTTTCCGATTTATTATTTGTCTTGGCACGCGTTCTTAATCGCGCTGCTGGCGGCACAGATATTTTGTGGAAAAATCAAAACACGCCAAGCTAGTTTTGGCTCCATTTCTAGCGCCGCCGTTTTTTAACTGCTTGGGCCAAACGTTCAAGTACTTGCACTGAACTATCCCAATCAATACAGGCATCAGTAATACTTTTACCGTACTCAAGTTGGCTCGGGTCATCTTTGCCAGGGGTAAATTTCTGCGCGCCACCTAATAAATGGCTTTCTATCATCACCCCAAAAATTTTGCGCGAACCCGCTTCAATTTGCTGGGCAATATTTTCTGCCACCACAATTTGCCGCTCGTGTTGTTTGCTTGAATTGGCATGCGATAAGTCAATCATTAAGCTCATTGGTAACTTCGCATCAGCAAGTTCAGCACAAGCTGCAGCAACATACTGGGCTTCATAGTTAGGCTCTTTACCGCCACGTAAAATCACATGGCAGTCTTTGTTGCCGTTCGTTTGCACGACCGCGACTTGACCATTTTTATGCACTGAGAGAAAGTGGTGCGGACGGCGCGCTGCTTGAATGGCATCAGTCGCAATTTTAATATTGCCATCAGTACCGTTTTTAAAGCCAATGGGAGCAGATAAACCTGAAGCCAATTCGCGGTGCACTTGGCTCTCAGTGGTCCGCGCTCCAATTGCGCCCCAGGAAATAAGGTCAGCAATGTACTGGGGTGATATCACATCTAAAAACTCACTACCAGCAGGCATGCCCAAGCGGTTGATTTCCATTAATACTTGGCGTGCAATGCGCAGTCCCTCTTCGATGCGAAAGCTTTCATCAAGATAAGGGTCATTAATTAAGCCCTTCCAGCCAACTGTCGTGCGAGGTTTTTCAAAATACACCCGCATCACAATTTCTAGTTCGCCAGCAAAACGCGCTCGTTCTTTAAGTAAGCGATGACAGTATTCAAGCGCAGCTCTTGGATCATGAATTGAGCAGGGGCCAATAATGACTAGCAGCCGATCATCTTTGCCATGAATGCAATTGCGAATGTTCAGGCGTGTCTGACTAATCAGTTTTTCGATGGGGGTACCATCAATGGGGAAAAAACGAATTAAATGTTCCGGAGGCGGTAGAACAGAAATATCGGCAATGCGTTGATCATCGGTTGCCGAGGTTTTATCAACGCTGGTATACCAATTTTCTTGGGGGGTTAAGTTTCTTGAGCTCATGAGCCTATTTTAAGCCCATCAGGCAGTTCCGCCAACAGTCATACCATCAATCCGTAAAGTAGGCTGACCAACACCAACTGGCACGCTTTGGCCTTCCTTGCCACAAACGCCTACGCCGCTATCCAGCTTTAAATCATTGCCGATCATGCTAACTTGTTTCAGAGACTCGGGGCCATTACCAATAATGGTGGCGCCTTTCACGGGGTACTGAATTTTGCCGTTTTCAACCCAGTAAGCTTCAGAAGCTGAAAAGACAAATTTACCGCTGGTGATGTCTACCTGACCACCGCCAAAATTGACTGCGTACAAACCTCGCTTAATACTACCAATAATTTCTTGGGGGTCTTCAGTGCCAGCCAACATATACGTATTAGTCATCCGTGGCATTGGCAGTGAGGCAAAACTTTCGCGGCGACCGTTCCCAGTTGGTGCCATCTTCATTAAGCGTGCATTCAGGCTGTCTTGAATATAGCCACGCAAAATACCGTCTTCAATTAGGGTGGTGCATTGGGTGGGGGTGCCTTCATCATCCATGGTCAGTGAACCTCTGTGCCCAGCAAGGGTGCCATCATCAACTACGGTGACTCCTTTCGCAGCGACACGCTGGCCGATACGGCCAGCAAAAGCAGAAGAACCTTTCCGATTAAAGTCACCCTCTAGGCCATGACCCACTGCTTCATGTAAGAGTACGCCAGGCCAGCCTGGCCCCATCACCACTGTCATGGTGCCGGCAGCAACGGGGCGCGATTCCAAATTGATTAAGGCGCTATCTACTGCATCGTTTACCCATTGGCTAATTAATGCGGTATTAAAGTAGTCATAGCCATGGCGTGCGCCGCCGCCAGCAGAGCCCGACTCACGGCGCCCATTTTGTTCGGCAATGACATGAATTGAAACGCGCACCAAGGGACGAATATCAGCCGCTAATAAGCCATTAGCACGAGCAACCAAGACCACATCGAATTCTCCCGCTAAGCTAGCCATCACTTGAATAATGCGCGGATCGCGGGCCTTAGCTTGGCGTTCAATGCTTTCGAGCAAAGCAATTTTTTCTTGCGGCAGAAGTGAATCGAGGGGGTTGAGATTGGCATACAGGGGCGGCAAGACAGAATGACCATGGGTTTTAGCGAACGCATGCGCACCCCCTTTTGGGCCGATGACGCGTGTTGCTTTAGCCGACTTAGTTAAAGCCGCTAAGTTAATTTCATCCGAATAGGCAAAAGCAGTTTTATCGCCATGAATAGCCCTTACTCCTACACCTTGATCAATGCTAAAGCTGCCCGACTTAACGATACCCTCTTCAAGACTCCAGCTTTCGTTATGGGTCCGTTGAAAATATAAATCCGCATCATCTAATTGATGAGTAAAAAGTACCCCAAATGTATGGTCTAAATCGGCATCAGTGAGCCCGCTAGGCTCTAGCAGAATCGATTTAGCAATACTGAGTAGTTCAGTGGATGCTACAGGGCTAGCGACTGACTTTTTCAAAATAGAGGCAACTTTCTAGAATTACAGCTTGCGATGCAAAAGGGCGGGAAGCTTAGAGCGTACTGCGTCTAATTTATTTTTGCTGAGAGTACCCAAAATAATTCCCTCACCGGCGACTAGACATTGTTCAATATCGCCCCAGGGATCAATGAACATCGAGTTTCCCCAAGTACGGCGGCGATTTATATGGATGCCACCTTGGGCCGAAGCCAAGACATAACATTGATTCTCAATCGCGCGTGCGCGTAACAAAATTTCCCAATGGTCTTTGCCGGTCGTATAAGTAAATGCGGCTGGCACAAGATGACAATCGACCTCACCTAGTGCACGATATAACTCTGGGAAACGTAAGTCATAACAAATACTTAAGCCCATCTTCCACGACACACCATTGCGATTTATTTCTAACAGCCCCGGTGAAATACCTGCAATGAGCGTATTAGCTTCATCGTAATGCTCATCAGCTGTTTGAAAACTAAATAAATGCATTTTGTCATATCGGGCAATATTTTTACCGTCAGGATCAAAGACCAAAGTGCTGTTATAAACCTTAGCGACTTGCTCTGTTTTTAGTGGAATCGTGCCAGCAACGATGTAAATTTTTAGTTCTTGAGCTAGTTGGGCAAGTTGGTCTTGTATTAAGCCAGCACCAAATTTTTCTCGAATAGTAATTTTGTCATGATCCTTCAGCCCCATTAAGCAAAAATATTCCGGTAATAAAACCAATTGCGCGCCAGCTTCAGCAGCCTGCCGAGTAAGAAGACTAGCTGACTTAAGGTTTTCGGTTACATCTGGTGTTGAGACCATCTGCACTGCGGCAAGACGAAATTCTTGTGTATCAGTTGCGGTATTCATGGCCTGTTCTACTAAGTTTTTATTGTGCTGAAGTACTAACGCGGGGTAATGGTGGTGCTACTGGCTCTTGCTGCTGGCGGAGTAAATCACGTTTGCGAATGGAGTCCATTATGCTGGGGTCAAGCGGCTGGCCTTGTTGATTTAGCGGAATAATCTGTGGGGTTTTCCAAGAACCTTGAATCAGGTAATCGGATTGCATGGCTTTATTAATTTGATTAGTTAACAGGTATTGGCCTACTAGGGCGCCTAAACCCGCGATTGGGTTAATAGCAAATAGCGCTAAAGCTCCTGATGTCGCATCAAGGGTGGGAAAAATGGTCACGCGTAAATCTTGGGTTTGATTGGGAATGCTAATTAAGCCTGACATGAAAACCCGTGCTTGGTTTAATTCCATATTAAATTGATTCGTCCGCGCAACCCCATTGCGAATGTTAAACGTACTAGTAATACGATTAAATACTGTACCCTTGTTCGCCAGATTGCGAACCGTACTCGCTTCGTTAAAGCTGGCAAATTTTAATAAGCTTTGTAAACTCAACACATTCAGTAATTGCACTGCTCCGGTATCCACTTCCAATAAGCGTCCGTTACTCAAATCAATATCGAGTTGACCAGCAATGGAGCTCCATTCAGGTTGAAAAGGCGAGCCTTGCCAGTCGAGTTTAGCGGTCAGCTTACCAACACCGCCTTCAATTTGATCGGGATTTCCCCAGCGCGAAATGATCACGCCTAAATTGCTGATATCCGCCTCAACATCAAGCGAAGTCTGCTCATTACCTACTTGCGCATATTCCAACCACTTGCCGGTAATACTGACTTTTGCTTCTGGATTATTGACAGTTAATGAATCAATCTGAAAGCGATCTCCTTGGTTGCTGGCTTTTAGGGTTGTTACACCGAGCTGACCTTTTGCCCAAGTAAAGTCGTTAATAGTGAGATCAATATCGGGCAATAAACGAATTTTTTTCTGGCTTGAAACAGGCTTTGTCATTGGGTTAACTACACTCATTTCGGAATTGAGTGGGAGGTTAGAAGAATTCGCTGGCGGAACATGGAGATGGCTCAGTTTGCCGATGACTTTATTCGGTTTTCCTGACATTGAATTCAACTGGAGATCCACTTGACCCGCAATCGCAGGAGAATTGAGCTGTGTCAGCAATGCATTATTTTTTCCACTAGCAATAATATTGAGATCGGGCCAAGTACGATTTAAGAAAATGAAATTCTTAATTTGGGCATTAAATTGACCAATTGCCACATCCGTTAGAGCAATTGCATTCGAATTCACCGCTTCTTTACTGGTTTCACCATTCATAAATGTTTGCCAGCTATCGGCATTGAGTTCCGCCAATTGCAAGCTTATATTTGTATCACTCGTAGGTTTGGGCGCTATTACACCAACGCCAATGCTTTGGCGAGACGCTTCGCCATCAACGAGGTTGCCTTGTGCTGAGATCAAATCCCCAATTCGACCAGACCAATCGACTGTATGCGGTTTCAGTTTAGATCCAGGCGAACTATGAATCGTCATTTCCGCTTGTAGCGCGGTTCCAGCCCCCTTGTTAAATGGTGCGGGCACCTCAAAGCTGAGATTCTGTAAATCAAAAATGAGATTGATATCAGCTGCCAATACACTTGCAGCAATTGAGCCTTTGTAATTTAATTTACCGCCCAGCGCTATTAAAAATGGATTTGTGGCAAGCTTGGTATTTGCAAAATACGCTTTAATGGCATCACTATTGGCATTGCCCTTGATCGTAAATAATTTTTTGTTAGCGCTATCTAACGTACTGCTGATTTGCAGCATGCCACCCATTAAATCCGCCTGCACATCCTCAAACTCTGCTTTTTCATCACGCAAACGCAGGGTGCCGCGAATATTTTCAAGGGGTGGAAAATTATCCCATTGAGAGCGATTTTTACTAAGGGCTAGCTCGGCATTAATAATTGGTCCCTGAGTCGCATCAAAAGGAATTTGTAAATCAAGTTTTAGTAATGCGGGCCCAGATACTTTAAGATTTTTACTTATCTGATCGTGATTGAATAAAACAGGTGTGGGTTGTAAATATTCAAACATTTGCGCCAGGTCACCTTGAGCATCACCTTTAATTTGTAGAATTGGCTTTGCCGCACTCATATTAGCAATGCCGGCTGAAAATTGCTGCAAACTTACCTCTTTGTATTTGGCTTGCTCAATCGCAATATCAAGCTTAGTTTGTTGAATCGTTACTAGACCATTAACGCCGCTAAAGCTCGGCCACCTTCCTTGAGCGGTTGGCAAGAGCGGATCTGGAATAAGGGTGGCATTGACAACGGGTAGGTTTACTGAAAACTCTCCCGTTTGAGGTTTGCTATACGGTATCTCAGTTGGTACGCCTTTAATATGAATTACCCCATTTTTGACTTCCCCAGAGGTAAACGCTTGAGCAAGAAAAGTTTTAGTTTCCGCATTCATTGCAATTGGCAGATAGCGGTGAATTTGCGGCATCGTAGCACGTGCAAAATTCATATCTAAAGTAAGGAAATCAGCCTCTTTAGAATCCTTTAAAAGATAGGTAGCAGAAAAATTACTGCTGACGTCTTTATTTTCAACTTGCACTTTTTTACCACTAATTTCCCAATTATTTTTCGTTTTTTTCCATTCCAGAATTCCGCTAGCTTGATCAAACTGGAGCTTAGGGTCGCTCAAAAAATCGTTAATTTGGAGGGCTAAATGTTGCGAATCAAGGGTCAACGAGCCCGCTTTTTCAGTGGTTAACAATGTGCCAGTTAAATGCGCAACCGAGGGTAGGGCTTTAAAGGGGGTGGTAAAACTGACGTCAACCAATTTAACACTGAGGTCTAAATCGAGTTGCGCTTCACCAAGCCAAGAAGTGGGCAGAGGCAAGGATGATTTAGTTTCTGCCCAACTGAGATCAATATTTTGCAGCTCACCGCTAGCACCTGCATTCGTAATCAGCCGATTGAGTTTTTTCGGTAAGGGTAAATTTTTGACAAAAAGTGTGAGGTCTGTAATTTGAATGGAGGGTGCAGAAAAACCAAATTCCTTTATTTCAGAATTAATCTCAGGCGCTCGCCATTTAAAGGTCATCGACCCCATTTTTTTTAAAGGGCTATTTGCGGCGCTTTGCAGGTCGCGCCAAGCTAAATTTTTAGTCGTCAGCAAAACCATTTTGCCCACGCTAGTTTGGGTTAAGTTGAACTCAATGTGACCAAATCCCAGCCCTTCTTTCTCCTTAGCAGTCTGCAGTTGAATTTGATCGCCATTAAATTGGATGGCGCTACTTTCTGGCTTGCCGCCATCAAGTACCAATTTGCCGTTTGAGTTTAATAATCCAGCAACCGAATAAATTGGCAATTTAAAGTCTTGAGAAAGTTGGCCCAAATTTAAACCACTTAAAACCCAAGAAAATTCACCGTCCCAATTGCGCCAATTGCCCGCTTCACTAGCTAGATAGTGGATGAAATTGGCTTGCAGCTCTAAGGGCTCTGTATGCCAAGGACTTTGTAAACTTAATTCGCCATGATGACGGCGGATTCCATTCGTGAGCTCAAAGCGATCAAGTTGAATTGCAATAGGGAGTGGGTTACGAGCCAGGTCTTGCCAAATAATTTGAGCATTCTTAATGCGTATCTGATCTTGATTGAGAAGCCAATTAACTGCAGAAAAATCGCCCGGGTCATTCTTTAAATCGATCCCAGCGATTGCAATTTCACCCTTTTGATCACGGCGTATCTCAATACGGGCATCGTCAAATTCTAGTTTTGCAAAGTAGGGCTTCAAGTGATATAAAGTTAGCCAACTCAATTCGCCCGAGATATTTTTAATTTCTAATAGTGGCGCAAGATTGGGCACTTTATTTTTAGCGGGATGAACAAACCGTAAGCCCTGAATTTGAAATGATGGCCTCAGTCCAACCCAAGCAACGGTAAGTTGATCAATTTCAACCTCAGCCCCTAAGCGCGCACCGATGAGGCGCTCAATTGCTGGTTTAGAGGTTTCCACTTGCGGCCAGAGCCAAAAGCGAATGGTTAAATGCCCTAAAACGAAGAGCATAGCCAGGCTTGCCATGAGAATAAATAAACGCCGCCACCAGCGTTTTAATTTAAAGCTTTGGGGTCTTAATTTACCTAGCATGAGCTGTATTATCCGTCAGCATTACTGCCTGCGACTGTTCCTCCTCAAGAGCACAGATTAAGATGGAGTCATGAGCTTATTTCAGTCCCAAGTAGCCTATTTGCGGCGCCATTCAGTTTTTTCTGATCGCTGGCTGATTGCGAACCCGAATTGGCTGGAGTGGCTAGCCCTGTGGGGGGAATTGCCCTTGGAACGCGCGGGCATATTGGCGCTCTTGCCGGCGGCTATTGAGGCAGCAAGCAATCCCAATACTGCAGAAACTGAGTTCATGGCGCATATGCGCTTAGCAAGGCAGCGATTGATGATTTGGCTTGCTTTCCGTGACCTGAATCAACTGGCCAGCTTAGCTGAGGTTACTGCCGCGCTGAGCTTTTTTGCCGAACAAGTTATTGCTTTAGCGGTATTGCGTGCCCGCCTAGACCTCCAGACCCGCTTTGGTTTACCTTGGAGCCATGCCTTCAATTGTGAGGTGCCACTGATGGTGGTGGGGATGGGTAAATTAGGGGGCTATGAACTCAATGTTTCCTCCGACATTGATTTAATTTTTCTCTATGAACAAGATGGCAATACTGAGGGAGGTGTTAGCTCCCTATCAAATCATGAATGGTTTGATAGGGCTGGTAAGCGGGTGATTAAATTACTTGCAGAACAAAATGCCAATGGCTTTGTATTCAGGGTAGATATGCGCTTACGGCCAAATGGTGATTCAGGACCATTAGTTTGCAGTCTCGATATGCTCGAAGAATATTTAACGGTACAAGGTCGCGAGTGGGAGCGCTACGCATGGATAAAAGGGCGTTTAGTCTACCCCCCATCTTTTACCAGTGAATTTGAGCGATGTAATAAAGCATTAACGCAAATTGTGCGCCCCTTTATTTATCGTGGCCATTTAGATTACGGCGTCATTGCCGCATTACGCGAATTACACGCCCAAATTCAGCGCGAAGCGGAGCGTCGCAGCATTAGCCGCTCTGGTCTGCCTACCCGCGCACAAGATATTAAATTGGGCCGCGGCGGTATTCGTGAAATTGAATTTTTAGCGCAAATGTTTCAATTAATGCGCGGCGGCACAGACCCTCGATTTCAGATTCGACCAACCTTAGAAGTATTAAGCTTAATTGCCCAGCAAAATTTATTACCTCAAGCTGAAATTGATAATTTAGCCCAGGCCTATCAATTTTTAAGGCGCTTAGAACATCGTTTACAAATTTGGGAAGATCAACAAACCCATTCTTTACCAGAAGACGAAGCAATCCAGCAACGACTAGCAGAGGCCATGACTAGCACAGAGGGTGGGACTACTAATCCAATGCTGAGAGGCGATTTTCTACTTCAGCTAGAGCGCCATCAAAATAATGTTGCAAGGTTGTTTGACAAGGCATTTGCACTGGATAAAAACAATCGTCTTAATGTCGACACCCTTTTGCCCTCTTGGGAGCCCGATGCAAAGTATTTTCCAGAGGCCTTACGGCGCTGGCAATTGTGGCTCGCTAGTGCCAAACAAAAAGCCTTGCCAGAGCCAAGTCGTTTAATCCTGGTCAACCTCTTGAAAAAAGCAGTTGATTTATTGATGATTGAGACGCTCGAATCAGAAGAGGCAGATCAAGTTCTCTTGCGGTTTTGTGATTTATTAGAGGCTATAGCAAGACGCGGTGCCTATTTAGCAATTTTGGCCGAGTATCCGCAAGCCTTAATTAATATTATTGCTTTATTGAGGTCCTCAGAATGGGGCGCGACATACCTTACTCGCCATCCACACTTACTTGATAATTTACTCGATTCAAGTGCTGAAGAAAAATTAGTACATGAACCCGCACTGTATTGGCTTGAGGTAAAGGCTAATCTTGATCTAAGGCTTGATGATGCTTTACAAGATGCCACCACCGATGAGCAGGCAATGAATGTATTACGGGTTTGCCACCAAACGGAAACGTTTTTAATTTTGTTGGCAGATTTAGGAATTGGTACCCAAGAGCCATTGGGAGTAGAAAAAATTAGCGATCGCTTATCAGCGCTTGCTGACATGATCTTGCAAGTGAGCTATGAGCGAGTTTGGACAGGCGTAGCAAAGAAATTTACCTTATTAAGCAATCCCCTGCCGCCATTTGCTGTCATTGCCTATGGCAAATTAGGCGGTAAAGAGCTCGGTTATGCTTCTGATTTAGATTTGGTATTTATTTATGCGGCCGAAGAGGATGATTTAAAGGCGCAAGAAATTTACACCCTGTTGGCCAAGCGAATGATTAATTGGCTGACTGCATTTACTTCGGCGGGCACGCTATTTGAGATCGACACCCGCTTAAGACCGAATGGATCGGCTGGATTTTTAGTCACCAGCATCGCAGCATTTAGGCAATATCAATTTCGGGAAGGAAAAAATGTCGCTTGGGTTTGGGAGCATCAAGCGCTCACGCGCGCCCGTTTTGCTGCCGGGCAAAATCAACTTGCTCCTGAATTTGATCAGATTCGTTCTGCAGTCTTAGGGCAGATTCGCGACCCCAATATATTGCGTCAAGAGATTTTAGCGATGCGCCTCAAGGTGGATGAGGGACACCCCAATGCTTCCAATCAATTTGACTTGAAGCATGATGCAGGTGGTATGGTGGATATAGAATTTATCGTGCAATATTTAGTTTTAGCATTTGCTCATTTTCACCCACAGTTAATTGCTAATTTGGGAAACATTGCCTTACTGAGCATTGCTGCTGATTGTCAATTAATTGAGCGCCATGCTGCAGTTGCAGTTGGCAATGCGTATCGTTTATTTAGAGCCAAACAGCATCGCTTACGCTTAGATGGAGTGGATAAATCGCGGCTTGATTTACAGCTACATCCGGAGTTTGCAGCCGCACGTCTGCAAGTAATCGCTTTATGGAAGACGATTTTGCAGCCTAATGTTGCTCAAGAAGTTCGCGCGCATGACGCCGAGTAGTTTCGGTGATAGTTGCGCCTCCCAGCATGCGGGCAATTTCTTCAACCCGTTCTGCACGGCTTAATAAGCTGACATGGGAAAGTGTTTTTTCTTGATTTTGAGTTTTACTAATTGCCTTGCTGACCTTCAGGTGTTGATTACCTTGAGCAGCTACTTGAGGTAAATGAGTCACACAAAGAATTTGATGCGACTCGCCAAGTTGGCGTAATAAACGACCCACGGTTTCTGCTACCGCCCCGCCAATACCAGCATCGACCTCATCAAAAATTAACGTTGGCGTAAAAGCAGCCTGGCTAGTGATCACACTAATAGCCAGGCTAATACGCGCCAATTCTCCGCCGGATGCAACTTTTGCTAGGGGTCGCGGGGTTGCCCCTGGGTGGGCGGCCACCAAAAATTCAATTTGCTCTAAGCCACCTGCGCTGCCTTCAGCTAATGGTAGCAAGCTAATTTCCAGCTGTCCGCCTGCCATCGATAGCCCTTGCATTGCGGCGGTAACTTCTTGCCCTAATTTTTTTGCCATTTTGCTACGGTCCTTCGTCAGTTGCTGCGCTAATTTCATAAAATCGGCTTCCGCAGCAGCGACTTGTTTTTTTAGAAGGTCAATATTTTGTGCGGCAGTTAACGTTGCTAAACCATCTTCAGTGTCGAGCAAGAGTTGCGGTAATTGTTCGGCAGGCACTTTAAATTTGCGTGCAGCACTATGCAACGCTTGCATGCGCACTTCAGTTTCTCCAAGTCGCCCTGGATCAAGTTCAATTTTTTGTAGATAGCGCGTGAGACTATGAACCGCTTCATCTACCTGAATTTGGGCCGTTTCAAGTGTGACACTAACCTCCATCAGGTTGCTATCGTGAGCACTCAGGGTTTGGATCTCACTGCTAGATTTAGAGAGAACCGTGGCTACTGAATTTTCAACCTCACTTAAGCCATCAATTACCGCTTGGCAACCACTAATAATTTTTGCTGCATTGGCCAGGCGCGCATGATCGCTTTGAATCGTTAACCATTCATCTGTTTGCGGCGAGAGCGCTTGTAATTCCTCAAGCTGCCATTCCAAGCGCTCACGTTCACGTTGTATATCTTGGCCTGCATTTTCAGCATGTACTAGTCTGCGACGGCTCTCATTCCATTGGCGGAATTTTTCGGCAACTGTTTTTGCTAAGGTAGTTAAGCCCGCATGGTGATCAAGTAAATCGCGTTGCGCACCGCCCTTTAGAAGCAGTTGGTGCGCGTGTTGACCATGAATGTCAACTAGTAAATTACCGGCTTCACGTAATTGACTTAAGGTCGCCACGCTGCCATTGATAAAGGCTCGGCTGCGCCCACTCGTTTCAATAGTGCGTTTTAAAAGCAGGCCATCGCCATCACCTTCTATGGGAAAGCCTTGCTCTTCAAGCCAATTATTGAGACCTTGTTGTAGTTGAGCTGCAGGCCTAAAAAAGGCGCTAATCTCAGCGCGCTTGGACCCTTCACGAATTTGACTGCTGTCGGCTCGCTCACCTAAAACTAAGCTTAAGGCATCCAGCAAAATCGATTTACCAGCGCCGGTCTCGCCGGTTAAGACGGTAAAGCCGGTGGCAAAATCCAATTCAAGTTGGTCAACGATGACAAAGTCACGCAGCGTTAGAGTTTGCAACATCAGTTATTCGCTTGTTACTGAAATCAAAAGGTCGAAGGGTATTCATTCCAATGCAGTTTTTCCCGCAGCGTTTGGTAATCGCTGTGACCGCGTGGATGGAGTAGTGTGATTGATTTATTTGATAAGCGCACTTCGATACAGTCACCGATTTGTAAATTAGTGAGCGATTGCATATCAAAGTTCACAATCACATCACCACCGCCTGCTACTGCAATACTTACAACGGCATCTTGAGGCAAAACAATGGGCCGATTAGAAAGTGCATGGGGTGCAATGGGTACCAAAACAATGCCTGGTACCGTAGGGTGCAAAATGGGTCCGCCAGCCGATAAGGCATAGGCGGTAGAGCCAGTGGGTGTCGAAATAATTAAGCCGTCAGAGCGCTGGTTGTACATAAATGAGCCATTAACAGCTACCGCGAGCTCTAACATGCCCGAAGTGCCAGAGCGATTGACGACCACATCGTTTAATGCCAGCGCTTGATTAATGACCTGCGAGCCACGCCGAACCACAGCATCTAAGAGTGTGCGGGTATCAGCCTCATATTCGCCACAGATAATTTTCGGCAGTACGGTTGCGATGTCTTGAATGGGAATATCGGTCATATAACCTAAGCGACCCATATTGATTCCTACTAATGGAACTTGGCTACCAGCTAATTGTCTGCCGATACCAAGCATCGTGCCATCGCCACCCAACACGACGGTCAAATCAATTGCGTTAGCAAAGGACTTGAGGACTTGGGTGGGGTACTGCTTTAAGCCAATATGTTTGGCGGTGTCGGCCTCAACAAAAACCTCGCAACCAAGCTCAGCAATTAAGCCCGCTAACTCTTGCAGCCGCTCTCCAATGCCCTCGGCCTGGTATTTGCCAACGAGGGCAATGCGGCGAAAGTGAATTTCAGCTAATTTTGCAGATGGGCTTAACATATAACGATTAAACCATAGGCATAAAATCACTTCCAACATGGATGATCGGTCCCGCGCACTTCTCAAAACCTTAATCGAGCGGTATATCGAGGAGGGGCAACCCATTGGGTCGAGAACCCTGTCGCGCTATTCCGGGCTCGATTTATCGGCCGCGACGATTCGTAATGTGATGGCTGATTTAGAGGAGTTAGGCTTGGTTGCCAGCCCCCACACTTCCGCTGGACGGGTGCCAACCCCCCGCGGCTACAGGCTATTTGTTGATACCATGGTTACGGTTCGCCCGCTTGAGGAGCTGGCATCAAGGGCGATTGAGAAGGGTTTACCCCCCAACTCACCCCAGCAGGTCATGACCTCCGCGGCTGAAATGCTCTCTAATTTGACCCATTTTGCAGGCGTGGTAATGACTCCTAAGCGCGCCCAGGTTTTTAAACATATCGAATTTTTGCGACTGGGAGAGCGAAAAATACTCTTAATTATGGTTACTCCTGAAGGGGATGTGCAAAACCGTATTTTGCCTACTACCCAAGATTACAGTCCAAGCCAATTGATTGAAGCAGGTAATTACATTAACTCCCAATTTGCCGGCAAAAGCTTTTCTGAGGTTCGTAAGCGTCTATTGCTGGAATTGGATAAGTTGCGTACCGATATTTCGGGCTTAATGGTATTGGCCTTAAATACGGGGGTCTCTGAGTCAGCATTTACCCAAAATGAGGTGGTAGTTTCTGGTGAGCGGCGCTTAATTAATGTGGGTGATTTAAGTTCCAATTTAGATAAATTACGTAAAATGTTCGATATGTTGGAGCAGAAGTCGGTGCTGATGCAGTTGCTCGATGTCTCGAGCCATGCTGATGGCATTCAAATCTTTATTGGCGGGGAAAGCGATTTATTGCCCTACGAGGATTTGGCCATCATTAGTGCGCCCTATAGTGTTGATGGGCAAATTGTGGGTACTTTGGGTGTTATTGGGCCAACTCGAATGGCTTATGATCGGGTCATTCCGATCGTCGACATTACTTCCAAGTTATTGTCGGGGGCTTTAAGTAACCCACTTACTTGAGTATTCTAGGTTAACCTTGCCCCTTAAGTCTAATTCAGTCCATTCCTTAAAAGCTTATTTGTGAATCAACCCTCCCATTTGCGCGCTTCGCAAACCGCTATTCTTTTATTAAATTTAGGTACCCCTTCTGCGCCGACGCGGCAAGCTGTGCGTATTTACTTACAAGAATTTTTATCCGACCCACGGGTTGTAGAAATCCCCAAATTCGTTTGGTGGCTTTTATTAAATCTGATTATTTTGCCAATTCGCAGTGGCACCTCAGCCAAAAAATATGCCTCGATTTGGCTTGGTGAGCTCGGCTCACCTTTGCTACATTATTCCCGTTTGCAAGCACAATCGTTGCAAGCAAAATTCATGCAGCAGAACCAGCCGATTGTCGTTGAATTAGCAATGCGTTATGGCAAGCCCTCAATGGCAGAGGTTGTTGAAAAAATGCAGGCGCTGGGCTCGATTGAGCGACTTTTAGTACTGCCTTTATATCCCCAATACTCTGCTACTACATCAGCGTCGAGCTTTGATGAAATGTTGCGCTTAATGAGTCATTGGCGCAATCAGCCTGAGCTACGCGTGGTCAAGCATTTTCACGATAATCCTGCTTATATTGAGGCATTACGCCAAAGCATTGCACTTTTTTGGCAACAACAAGGGCGGCCAAACTTTGCCGCTGGCGAACGTTTGGTGATGTCTTTTCATGGCCTACCAAAGCGTAATTTACTCATGGGTGACCCATACCATTGCGAATGCTTAAAAACGGGACGTCTATTGGGCGAGGCTTTGGGTCTTGAGCCGGGGCAGTATTTAGTCACCTTTCAATCACGCTTTGGTAAGGCCGAATGGCTTAAGCCTTATACCGCCTTAACCCTTGAGTCCTTGGGTAAAAGTCGCTGCCCTCGAGTCGATATTGTCTGCCCGGGTTTTCCCGCAGACTGTCTAGAAACGTTGGAAGAAATTGCGATGGAAGGTAAAATTCTTTTTGAGGAAGCGGGTGGTAAGAATTACAACTACATCGCTTGCTTGAATGATAGCCCGCAGTGGATTGAGGCTTTAATGACGATTGCCAAGTCTCATTTGAGTGGTTGGCCAGTATTACCAGAAACTCCTGCTGAGTTACGTTTACGCGACGAACGAGCCACCGCAGCAATGACTCGTCTAGCAAGCGATAATTAAGTTGCGGTACTTGAAAAAAGCGATCTTATCCCCAACTAACTTTCTTACCCATGCGATTATTGTGAGTGAATTTTATTTATGACCCAAGCAAAACCGGACAGCCAAAATCCCCAGCCTCAGCAAGATGAGAGCAATGTAACCCAGCCGGAAGATTTACAAGACGGCACGTCAGAGACTCCTGCTGCAAGTGGTACACCCGAGTTAGAAATTGCCGAGCTGAATCAAAAATTAAGCGAAATGCAGGATAACTTTTTACGCGCTAAAGCAGAAGGGGAAAATATTCGCCGCCGGGCTGCTGAAGATATTGCCAAGGCACATAAATTCGCCATTGAAAATTTTGCCGAGCATCTCATACCTGTAGCCGATAGCTTGCATGCCGCCTTGGCAACTGAAGCGGTCGATGCAAAGGGGTTTAAAGAGGGCCTTGATATCACCTTAAAGCAATTGTCCTCGGCCTTTGAAAAAGGCCGTTTAGCCGAAATTAATCCTGCGGCTGGCGACAAATTTGACCCACATTTGCACCAGGCTATTGCGATGGTGCCTTCTGACCAAGATCCAAACACTGTAGTTAGTGTCCTCCAAAGGGGATATTCTTTGGCGGACCGCATCTTGCGCCCAGCGCTGGTTACGGTCAGCCAAGCGAAGTAGGGCAAGGGCTATTTAGCCCCAAAATTGCCCAAAATTAGCCCAAAATAGCGAAAAAACCCTGTTTTAGGGCTTGAATTTAGCTTATTTGCCCCCATTTATTGGGTAGCAAATGATTCACCAACTAATTTAAGCAGCAGTATTCATCTAGTAATTAATTATTTATTTGGAGCAGATATGGGAAAGATTATTGGCATTGACTTGGGTACAACGAATTCGTGCGTTTCGGTGGTGGAAAATAATGCCCCCAAGGTAATTGAAAACGCTGAAGGCGGTCGTACTACCCCTTCAATTATTGCTTACACCGAGGATGGTGAAGTCTTGGTTGGTGCACCCGCTAAAAGACAGTCGGTGACCAATCCGAAAAACACCATTTATGCAGTCAAGCGTTTAATGGGTCGCAAGTTTACTGATGCCGAAGTACAAAAAGACATCACCTTGATGCCTTATGCCATTGTGCAAGCAGATAATGGCGACGCGTGGGTTGAAGCGCGCAGCAAAAAAATGGCGCCACAACAAGTTTCAGCAGAAATTCTGCGCAAAATGAAAAAGACGGCTGAAGATTATTTAGGGGAGGAAGTCACTGAAGCAGTGATTACTGTGCCAGCGTATTTCAACGATAGTCAACGTCAAGCAACTAAAGATGCGGGCCGCATTGCTGGTTTGGATGTGAAGCGGATTATTAATGAGCCTACTGCAGCAGCACTGGCATTTGGACTCGATAAGCAAGATAAGGTCGATCGCAAAATTGCGGTTTATGACCTTGGTGGTGGTACTTTTGACGTTTCAATTATTGAAATTGCCAATGTTGATGGTGAAAAACAATTTGAAGTTTTATCAACGAATGGCGACACCTTTCTTGGCGGCGAAGATTTTGACCAACGCATTATCGACTGGATCATTGCAGAATTTAAGAAAGAACAGGGTGTCGATTTAAGTAAAGATGTATTGGCTTTGCAGCGCTTGAAAGATGCAGCTGAAAAAGCCAAGATTGAACTTTCGTCTGCTCAGCAAACCGAAATTAACTTGCCATACGTGACTGCGGATGCGAGCGGTCCTAAGCATTTGAATTTAAAGTTAACGCGCTCCAAGCTCGAGTCTTTAGTTGAAGGCCTAATTGACCGTACGCAAGGCCCTTGCGAAATGGCGATTAAAGATGCTGGTGTATCGATTGGTGATATCGATGACGTGATTTTGGTCGGCGGTCAAACCCGGATGCCTGCTGTGCAAGATAAAGTCAAAGCCATTTTCGGTAAAGAGCCACGCAAAGATGTGAACCCGGACGAGGCTGTTGCAGTTGGTGCGGCGATTCAGGGCTCGGTGTTATCGGGCGATCGTAAAGATGTGCTCTTACTCGATGTAACGCCACTATCTTTAGGCATTGAAACGCTTGGCGGTGTGATGACCAAGATGATTCTTAAAAATACAACTATTCCTACTAAGCATTCCCAAGTCTATTCCACGGCTGAAGATAATCAACCTGCAGTCACCATTAAGTGCTTCCAGGGTGAGCGTGAAATGGCCAGTGCTAATAAATTGTTAGGCGAATTTAATTTAGAGGGCATTCCACCTGCACAACGCGGTTTGCCACAAATTGAAGTGACCTTCGATATTGATGCCAATGGTATTTTGCATGTCACTGCAAAAGACAAGGCTTCGGGCAAAGAAAATAAAATTACCATTAAAGCGAATTCAGGTTTAACTGAAGAAGAAATTCAACGCATGGTAAAAGATGCTGAAGCTAATGCGGTAGAAGATAAAAAAATGCTGGAATTGGTCACGGCGCGTAATACGGCAGATGCGTTAGCGCACTCAACCAAGAAAACCCTAGAAGAGCATGCTGCTACTTTAGATGCCAGCGAAAAAGAGGCGATTGAAGCTGCTTTGAAGGCTTTAGAAGAAGCCATTAAAGGTAGTGATAAGGCTGATATTGAAGCAAAATCTGAAGCGCTTGGTAAGGCTGCACAAAAACTGGCTGAGAAAGTACAGGCAGCTGAGCAAGCTAAGGCTGCTGGCGCATCCGCTGGTGGACCCGCTGGTGGTCCCGCAGGTGGTGGCGCAGCTAGTGGCGCTGGTGCGGCACCTGATGCTGATGTGGTCGATGCTGAATTTAAAGAGGTCGATGAGAAGAAGTAATTAACGTAAACACGTAGTTGTAAATAACAAGTCGGCCCTGTGCCGACTTGTGCCGTTTTAATGAAGTTGAAAGGAAGAATCTGTGGCCACCAAAAAACGCGATTATTACGATGTTCTTGGTCTCTCGAGAAGTGCGAGTGAAGAGGACATTAAAAAGGCCTATCGCAAGTTAGCGATGAAGCATCATCCGGACCGCAACCCAGATAATAAGGGTTCAGAGGCTCAATTTAAGGAAGCCAAAGAAGCCTATGAAGTTTTAACCGACCCCCAAAAGCGGGGGGCTTATGACCAATATGGTCATGCCGGCATCGATCCCAGTATGGGTGGTATGGGCGGCTTCGGTGGCGGCGCATCGGGTGGTTTTGCAGATGCGTTTGGCGATATCTTTGGCGATATCTTTGGCCAGTCTGGCGGACGAAATTCGGGTGGACCCCAAGTCTATAAGGGCTCTGATCTGCGCTACAACATGGAAGTATCTTTAGAGCAGGCGGCTGAAGGATATTCTACTCAAATTCGGGTGCCTAGTTGGAGCGACTGCAAACCTTGCAAAGGCAGTGGCGCTGAACCTGGCACAAAAGTAGAAGATTGCCCTACTTGCGATGGTCGCGGACAAGTTCGCGTATCACAAGGTTTTTTTTCCATGCAGCAAACTTGCCCCAAATGCCGTGGTACTGGTAAGTACACACCTAAGCCATGTAAGCAATGCCAAGGCAGCGGCAAAATTAAAGAGCAGAAAACCCTCGAAATTAAAATTCCTGCGGGCATCGATGATGGCATGCGTGTCCGCTCGGTCGGTAATGGCGAGCCAGGTATTAATGGCGGGCCAGCGGGCGACTTATATGTTGAAGTCCGGGTTAAGTCACACCCTGTTTTCGAGCGAGATGGCAGTGATTTGCATGTGCAGATGCCGATTTCTTATGCTGCCGCTACGCTAGGCGGCGGAATTGAAGTGCCGACTTTATCGGGGCGAGTTGAGTTTCCAGTGCCGGAAGGTACGCAAACGGGCAAGACTTTCCGTTTACGTAACAAGGGGATCAAGGCCTTAAGATCAGCAGTGCTAGGCGATTTGTATGTCCATGTCATTGTCGAAACGCCAGTCAAGTTGTCTGAAGAGCAGAAAAAATTACTACGTCAATTTGATGATAATTTAAAGCAGGGCGGTGAAAAACATAGCCCGCATCAAAATGGGTGGATCGATCGCGTCCGCAGTTTTTTTAATTAAAGCAGTGTTCCTCAGCAGGGAAGTTGCCAGCCTTCACCTCCCTGACAAAGGCTTTTATTGCGGCTTCAATCGAAGCTTCGCCAAGTAGAAAGTTTTTGACAAACTTAGCGGGTTTGCCGGGGGTCATGCCCAGCATATCGGGTAAGACTAGAACTTGTCCTGAGCAATCAGCGCCTGCGCCAATTCCAATTGTTGGAATCGAGACTTCGGCTGTAATGCGTTTACCCAGTGCAGAAGGGATGGCTTCTAGAACCAGCATTTGCGCGCCAGCTGCAGCGCACGCTTTGGCTTCGGCCACCATCGCGCTGGCAGCATCAGCGACTTTCCCTTGTACTTTATAGCCTCCAAGGATGTGGACTGATTGAGGTAATAAACCTAAATGAGCACAAATAGGTACACCACGATCCACTAAAAATTGGATGGTTTCAATTTGCCAACGGCCACCTTCAAGCTTGACCATATTGGCGCCGGCACGCATTAACTCGGCGGCAGACTCAAGGGCTTGATGGGGCTCGCCATAACTTGCAAAAGGTAAGTCGGCAATTAAATACGCGCGTGTATTCGCGCGATTAACACAAGCAGTGTGATAAGCCATTTGGGCGATTGTCACTGGCGTAGTACTGCTGTGGCCTTGCACCACATTTCCCAAAGAATCGCCAACCAAAATGACATCTACTCCCGTGCGATCTAATAAAGCAGCAGCAGTTGCGTCATAGGCCGTGAGCATCGTGATTTTCTCGCCTTGCGCATACATGGCAAGAAGGGTATTGATTGTTATTGGCATGATGCCATCTGCGTAACTCATAGGAATGAGTGTAATGAATAAATGCCCTGTTGGGCGCTTAGTTGAGTGTTTTGTAGGGGGGTTCGCTTGACTTGATCAGCGTTTTTGCGTCGCAGGTACAGTTTCGACAGGGCAGCTTATCAATGCGTTGGTGTGCTACTTGGGGTAAAAAGGCCTTGAGAATCCCCAATTCTGGTAAAAATAATTCAGGACAAATTTCTAGCAGGGGCAATAAAACGAATGAGCGTTCAGTAATACGTGGGTGAGGCAGCGTGAGCTCAGTATCGTTTTGAGCGCAACCATCGAAAATTAAAATATCTAAATCGAGGGTACGCGGGGCATTTTCGTAGGGGCGCTCGCGGCCAAATTGCTGCTCTATTGCTTGGCAGACATACAGCAAGCCATAAGGCGCAAGTTCG
>CAILUH010000061.1 GCA_903837335.1 uncultured beta proteobacterium
ATAGCCATCGGCTGGGGCTTTTGCCACAAAGTCTGCGCCAATATTGCCGCCGCCACCTGTTTTATTTTCTACCACGACGGGTTGTCCCAAGGACTCACTTAATCCTTGGCCAATGACACGAGAAAACGTATCGGCAATTCCACCGGTCGCAAATGGCGAAATAATCTTAATGGGTTTATTGGGATAAGGCTGGCTTTGAGCGCTTACATTAGCAATGAAAGCGATAAAAACAATAAATACACGGATAAATAAAAATTTCATGATTGTTAACCCTTTAACCAATTAATTTAACGCTTCTTCAAATAGCATCTCAAAATCGTTTTTATTTAGTGGGCGGGGATTTGAGGCACTTGAATGATCTTTCAAGGCACCCTCCACCATGGCAGGAATTATCTCGCGCGTTACCCCCATTGCACTTAACGATTTAGGTAGATTGAGTTTTTGATTTAAATGCTCAATAAATCGATCAAGTGAAGTGCCATTGGGCACTCCCATAGCTATCTTTAATGCGGCAAACTTTTCCGTGCAATACGATTCATTAAAGCGCAGCACTGCTGGCAGAATTACCGCATTTAAGGTGCCATGATGCAGTACCGGCGACTTAATGCCGCCCAATGGATGCGACATCGAATGAACTGCCCCAAGTCCTTTCTGAAACGTTAGGCCACCCTGCAACGAAGCCATCATCATGTTCCATCTAGCATCGCGATTAGAGCCATCTTTAAATGCGACCTCGATCCATGTTGCGGCGCGTTTCGCTCCGTCTATAGCAATGGCATCGGCCGGCGGGTTAACGCGTGGAGAAAGATACGTTTCTATGCAATGAGTCAAGGCGTCCATGCCCGTTGCCGCAGTAAGACTAGGGGGCAAACCCAGTGTTAACTCAGGATCACAAAGCGCTATTTTAGGAATGAGATGAGGACTAATAAAACCCAATTTACGACCGTCGCGAAGAGAGATTAACGCTGCCCGCCCTACTTCGCTACCCGTGCCGGCAGTTGTGGGCACTGCAATTACCGGTACAACTTTAGCGCTGATCTTTTGAAGGCCACCCAAAATGACTGCATACTGCTCAATGGGTCCTGGGTGGGTAGCCAATAAGGCCACGCCCTTAGCCAGATCAATTGATGAGCCACCGCCAATAGCAATGATCCCATCACATTTTTCTGCTAAATAAACTTGGACTGCTTCCTCGACTGCTTCTTCGGTCGGATTTTGTGGCGTCTTAGCAAATAAAATGGGATTAAATTGGCTAAGCAATTGTTCAATATTACTCACTATTGGAGTTTTACTTAGAAATGGATCGGTGACCAATAGCGGTTTACTAATTCCCAAACTGCTTAGTAAGCTGGCAAGCGTCTTAATCGCTCCATAATCGAACTCGATGCGAGTTAAATATTGAATCGTTGCCATACCTAAAAAAGTTGCCTTAGTTTTTTAATCATTGGCAGCTCAATTAATTTACCTTCGTAAACAATGGGCCTACTGGGATCTGTTGCAAACATTGCCAGTATTTTTTCCGCCCGCTCGATTTCTGCAGCACTGGGAGAAAATGCCCGCTTAATCGCGCTTACTTGATTACCATGCTTAGTCACCATCCCCATCAAGCCTAACGCTTTAGATCTCAAGCAATAGTTATATAGCTTTTCTTGGTCTGCAGATGAATCAACAAATGGCGCAGGAGAATCAAATACTAAAATACCGCCTAAGGCAGCGGCATGGACCACCTTAGAGCGGCTATAGAGCAATGGCTCCCAATCCATCTCACAACCAATTGCCGTTGAAAGATCAAATCCGCCGAAATA
>CAILUH010000062.1 GCA_903837335.1 uncultured beta proteobacterium
ATGCTGGCGTGGGGAGTTCCATCAAACCGACACCCGGTTTCGTCCATCTTAATAATGTAAGGAGATGGGCATGAGCACAAAACACGAGATTCCTAGTCTAAAAAGCCTTGAGCGCGACTTCGGGCAAAAATTTGCCTATCCTGCCTCAACAAAAACCTATCTTGCAGGCTCGCGTGCGGATATTAAAGCCCCCTTGCGCATGATTGAGCAATTACCCACCCAAGTTGGTGATACTTTAGTACCCAATCCACCAGTACCTGTCTATGACACCTCGGGCCCTTATAGCGATCCAGATATTGTGATTAACCTTGAAAAAGGCTTACCGTTACTGCGCACGAACTGGATTACAGAGCGCAACGACACCATCCAATTGGCTGGACCCACTTCGGAATACGGTGTGGCTCGGTCTAATGATGCGGAAACTAAACATCTCCGCTTTGCCCATATTGGTGCGCCACGCGTTGCCAAATCTGGCCACAACGTGAGTCAAATGCACTATGCCCGCCAAGGCATCATCACCCCAGAAATGGAATACATTGCGCTGCGCGAATCGATGGGGCTGGAACAGTTACGCCAAGATCCCCGTTATAAACAATTGCTGAAACAGCATCCCGGTAAAAGTTATGGCGCTAATTTGCCAGAAACTATGACTGCCGAGTTTGTACGTCAAGAAGTTGCCGCTGGTCGGGCAATTATTCCCGCAAATATTAATCACCCCGAGCTTGAGCCAATGATTATTGGGCGTAACTTTCGGGTAAAAATTAATGGGAATTTAGGCAATTCAGCAGTTACTTCGTCAATTAATGAAGAAGTTGAAAAAATGGTTTGGTCGATTCGCTGGGGCGCCGATACCATTATGGATTTATCCACGGGTAAACATATTCATGAAACACGCGAGTGGATTATTCGTAATTCTCCAGTACCGATAGGTACAGTACCAATCTATCAAGCACTCGATAAAACCGGTGGCGTAGCCGAAGATCTCACCTGGGAAATGTTTCGTGATACCTTGGTTGAACAAGCTGAACAAGGCGTTGATTACTTCACGATTCATGCGGGAGTGTTACTGCGCTATGTGCCGATGACTGCCGATCGCATTACTGGCATTGTCTCCCGCGGTGGCTCCATCATGGCGAAGTGGTGTCTTGCGCATCACAAAGAAAATTTTCTGTATACCAAGTTTGATGAAATCTGCGAAATCATGAAAGCCTATGACGTCTCGTTTAGTTTAGGCGATGGCTTGCGGCCTGGTTGCATTGCCGACTCAAATGATGCGGCTCAGTTTGGCGAATTACATACCCTTGGCGAGCTCACTGCTAAAGCATGGCAGCATGATGTACAAGTGATGATTGAGGGCCCAGGTCATGTGCCCATGCAACGTATTGAAGAAAATATGACCGAAGAACTCAAACATTGTTTTGAAGCACCTTTTTACACTTTAGGGCCGCTCATTACCGATATTGCGCCTGGTTATGATCACATTACCAGCGGTATCGGAGCAGCGCAAATTGGCTGGTATGGCACAGCAATGCTCTGCTATGTCACCCCTAAAGAGCATCTCGGCTTACCCGATAAAGAAGATGTGCGCGAAGGCATTATTACTTACAAAATTGCTGCACATGGTGCCGATTTAGCCAAAGGTTTGCCAGGCGCACAAGTACGTGATAACGCTTTATCAAAGGCGCGCTTCGAGTTTCGCTGGGAAGATCAATTTAATTTAGGGCTCGATCCTGAGCGCGCACGTGAATACCATGATGCGACTTTGCCAGCAGAAGGCGCAAAAATTGCCCACTTCTGCTCGATGTGTGGGCCTAAATTCTGCTCGATGAAGATTACACAAGAGGTCCGTGACTACGCTGCTACTTTAGATGCCGATGGCAATCCGAAAGTTATCCCCATCACGCAGGAAGCTAAGCAAGGGATGGAGGAAAAGTCGATTGAGTTTCGCCGGCGTGGCAGTGAAATTTATCAGTAATTGCGTGCAACAATAATTATTCACACGGATAAGTTTGGTTTACCATGTCAGCAATTGATTTGAAGCAAAAAAACTATGCGATAGTCGGTGCCGGTTTACTGGGCCGACTACTTGCGGTTAAGCTTGCGCAAGCTGGCGCCAAGGTAGAGCTATTTGATCAAGGCGGCCCAGCGGCAGAGCATTCTGCAGCTCGCGTTGCTGCGTCAATGCTTGCACCCCTGGCGGAATCGGTAATAACTGAAGCCAATGTAGTGCAAATGGGGCTTTACAGCTTAGCGCGTTGGCCTAGCATCTTGGCAAAATTAACTGCGCCTGTATTTTTTCAACAAGCAGGTACCCTAATTTTGTGGCATCGTCAAGATGCGGCAGAAGCTAAACGCTTTGCCGCCAAACTGAATCACAACTGTCAACTCAATACAGCACTCAGTACGCCCCAAAAACTCGGGCAAGAAGATATTCATGCCTTAGAGCCTAGCTTAGGAAATCGCTTTCAGCACGGTTTATTTTTACCAAACGAGGGTCAGCTTGATAACCGCCAACTATTAACTGCTTTAGCTGAAGAATTAAAACGCTTAAAGGTAATTTGTCATTGGCATCAAAGTATCGAGCCTCATGCATTAATTCAAAAAAATGATGCTGGCATTATCGATTGTCGTGGCCTAGGAGCAAAGGCGGCATGGGCTAATTCTAGCAATGAAAATAATCCATTACGTGGTGTGCGTGGTGAGGTAATTCGCTTGCATGCCCCCGAGGTCAAACTCAGTCGTCCGATTCGCCTCATTCACCCACGCTACCCCATTTATATTGCTCCCAAAGAAAATGATATCTATGTCATCGGTGCTACGGAAATTGAATCGGAAGATTTATCGCCTGCTAGCCTGCGTTCAACTATGGAGCTATTAAGCGCTGCTTACACCGTACACAGTGGCTTTGCAGAAGCCCGTATTCTTGAAACCCTGACCCAATGTCGCCCAACTTTAAAAAATAATTTACCCGCAATTCGCATTACAGAAAAAGGCGTGATGGAAATTAATGGTTTATATCGCCATGGCTTCATGATTGCACCGGCTATTGTCGACTGCGCCATCGAGTTGCTAGAAAGTATATTGACCAATGCTGCAGACCAAGCTAGCAGTGCTTTAGCAGAGCAACTGCGATTATCCGTTACACAAAGTCGAGCGTTATGCGCATTGTAGTTAACCATATTCCTCATGAATTGCCTGCTCTTAGCAAGGTCAGCGATCTGCTGCAATTAATTGCTGCTAAACCGCCTTATGCGGTAGCGGTGAATTTGCAATTTATTCCTAGAGCCCAACATGCGCAGCATTTATTAGCAGAAAACGATCAGGTTGAAGTCATCGCACCTGTGACTGGCGGCTAATTTCAATTGACTATGACAGCCCCATTACCCATCCAATCTGCCGATACACTAGTTTTATACGGCGAAGCATTTGCCAGCCGCTTGTTACTTGGCACCTCGCGTTATCCGTCACCCCAAATTTTAGAAAATGCAATTCGTATTGCGGGTCCAGCAATGATTACTGCAAGCTTGCGCCGCCAAGGCTCAGGCACTGCAATCGCTGAAAGTGGTTTTTGGGAATTACTCAAAAAAATGGCGGTACCCGTTTTACCCAATACTGCCGGCTGTCATAGCCCACAAGAAGCGATTACCACGGCACAAATGGCGCGCGAAGTATTTAATACACCGTGGATCAAATTAGAACTTATTGGCGATGATTACACTTTGCAGCCTGATACTTTGCAGTTAGTGCAAACTACGGAGCACTTAATTAAGGATGGCTTTAAAGTCTTGCCTTACTGCACTGAAGACTTAATCCTTTGTCAGCGCTTAGTGGATGTAGGCTGCCAAGCAGTGATGCCGTGGGCGGCCCCTATTGGCACAGGGCAAGGTCCGCTAAACCCCTATGCAATGCAATTACTTCGGGAACGCCTAACCGTGCCGCTCATCGTTGACGCCGGCTTAGGTTTGCCATCTCACGCTTGCACCGTGATGGAATGGGGTTATGACGCCGTACTACTGAATACTGCGGTAGCTTTAGCTACGGACCCCATCATCATGGCAAAAGCATTTGCTCAAGCTGTTAGTGCTGGGCGCATGGCATTTTTATCGGGTGCCATGACCGCCCAAGATTCTGCAGAAGCCAGTACTCCTCTCATTGGTACGCCGTTTTGGCATCAAGCTTAAAACAGGAATCGAATATGATGAGTACTAGGAAATGAGCTTGATTCGTGATTTAGCTGACCAAATCATTGCGGCTCATCGCAATGATGACCTTTGCCTACCGGTACCCCGAGCAACACTGGCAAACCCACCGCCCACCATTCATAATGAACATGCGCTAGATCATGTTGAGTTAGCCGGCGCCATAGCGGCAATCGCAATGGGCTTTACTGAGGTCGATGCCAATATTGTTGGGAAAGCCTGGTCACGAATGGCGCATCTGGATGGTGGCTTTAATCCTCAGGCGTGGCCCAACCGACCAGAGCATTTTGATTTATTGCCCTGGTCCCGCGCCATGAATCCGCAAGCGTTTGCCGCATGTCCAAAGCGTTTGGGTCTATATGCTGTGATGCCTGATGCAACTTGGGTAGCACGCATGGTTGAAGCAGAAGCGCCGACCATTCAACTGCGCTTTAAATCGCACGATCGGAAGGTCGTTCAACGTGAAATTAAGCACGCGATTGCTGCCGCTAAAGATAGTAAATCTCTGCTCTTTATTAATGATTATTGGGAAGAAGCTATTGAGCAAAATGCCTATGGTGTTCATTTGGGTCAAGAAGATCTTGCCAATGCAAATTTAGAGGCAATTCGTCAAGCAGGATTACGTCTAGGCCTAAGTACTCACGGCTATGCTGAGATGGTTGCAGTCGATCGCCTATGTCCAAGCTATATCGCCATGGGGGCAATTTTTCCCACCAATTTAAAAGTGATGCCAACGGCGCCACAGGGCTTAGGCCGCCTCTATCAATACGCCAAATTAATGAGCGACTATCCGCTTGTTGCGATTGGCGGGATCGATGACGATAGTATTCATGCGGTTGCGCAAAGTGGGGTTGGTTCTGTTGCTGTAGTGCGGGCTATAACCCAAGCCAGCGATCCCATTGCGGCAGTTAAAACGTTACAAGAATCAATGAAGACTTAATTCAGTCTTGCTTTGAGCTCGACTGCGGGTAAAAGGCATGCATATGCCATAAGGGCCCTGCACCACTGCCAAGATTTAGATATTGGCCTGCAGCAATACCTGCCTCAACGTAATCAATTGCTTTAGCCACAGCCTCATCTAGTGCTAAACCCCAGGCTAAATAAGTTGCTACTGCTGCAGCAAGCGAACATCCCGAGCCATGGGTATTAACAGTGTCGATTCGCCGATGATGAAATTCATGGAACTGTATGCCACTATCACTTTGCCATAACAAATAATCCGTTAAGTCGCTAACTGCATGTGGCAAATGACCCCCTTTTATTAAAACTGCTTGGGGACCAAGTTGCATCAGTTCTTGTGCAGCCAAAGGAAATTCATGCGCTTGAGTAATTGCCCGTCCTAATAAAATCGACGCTTCTGATAAATTCGGAGTAATTAAGTTGGTCAAAGGAAATAAATCTACCTTCATCGCAGCGGCGGTTTCATCACCACCTAAGCTAACGCCCGACGTAGCTTGCAAGACAGGGTCAAGAATAATTTGCTTCACTTGGTGACGGCGCAAAGTATTGGCTACCACGCGCACTATTTCCGGTGTCGCCAACATCCCAATTTTGACTACATCGACCCCCATATCGGCAATCACGACATCAATCTGTGCCTCAATCACATCTAGATCAATCGCTTGAATCTGCGTAACCCCAAGGGTATTTTGAGCAGTAATGGCGGTAACAGCAGTCATTCCATAACCACCTAATGCGGTAATAACTTTCAGGTCGGCTTGAATTCCTGCGCCACCACTACTATCAGACCCAGCAATACTGAGTACGAGGGGAATATTCGGGGCAGATGAGTCATTCATGGTTTATAGATAATGGTGATAATAATTAGTGGAATAAATTACCTAATAGAGTTGGGCAATAAATTAGCTATCGTGAAGCTTGCCGCTCTTGATGGCTTGACAAAATAACTCGTAATCTTGCAAATTTTGTTTTGCATAAGTAATAGAAAAACGATATAGAGCATCATCAATTGCATACGATTTTCCCATATACCCTGCAATTTTTGCGGCATCACCAGAACGCGCATGACCCAATGCTAAAGCCCAGCCAAACATTTTTGCATAGTCTTCAAATGCCTCTAAATTACAACCGTCATCACCAAAAGTAAGACCCCCTTTCATGTCGCGAAGTTGCCTTACATAATAGTATTTTTCTGCAGAGGGGGCATAGCCAAGAAATATGTCAGGGGCACCTTGTAACAGCCTTTGTCCGGCTACTACCCGGTGAGCTTGATCTTTATAAATAGATGAACCAAGATAAGGGGATAAGACAGATTCCTGAGCTTCTTTATATTGTAAAAATAGCGGGTCTTCTAGGCTCGATCCCTCAAAATACATAACCCCACAAATCGTTCCAACGCTACCAATGCCAACTACTTTGCGAACGTAATCTTTTAATGAATAGCGACTAAATAAAAGCTCCTTATCGGGCAACAGTGTTTTTTGATACTTAATTAATGCGGCCTCCAATACTTCCCGCATCGGCAGACCATCCTGAGTAACATCCGCACGCTGAATTAAGGGTGGGTTTTCAACAAATTTTCTATCGCTACCTATTAAGTCAGTAAATTTTTCAAAAACACCTAAATTACACTGCCCCTTTGTTTTTTTGATGAATTGATCAAATAGTTTTAAATGAGACTTACTAAAGTTATTGCGTACAACCCTTTCGCCGAGAAATTCATAGGCTAAATTAACATAGCTCAATGAGGCATATTCAGTTAGTTTTTCCCTGTAACTACTAATAATCTTGCGTACTACTAATTCACTGTCAGAGTCGCTTCCTCCAAGCTCTTCACAAGCAATAACTGCACTAGCAACTAATCTTTTTAAATCCCATTCCCAGCTTCCAGGCAAGGTTTCATCAAAATCATTAATGCCAAAAACCAATTTATGTTCAGTGGTGGCGAAAAAGCCAAAATTTGAAACGTGCATATCGCCACAAAGTTGTACATTAATATTAGTGGTCGGTTGACTAGCTAAATCTTGCGCCATAATCGCTGCCGCACCTCTATAAAAAGAAAACGGCGACTCCTCCATCCGTTGATAGCGGATCGGTATAGCAGGATGAAGACGGTTCTTTTCTTGCTTCTTGAGGAGTTCGATAGGGCCTATTCTTTTTTTAGGCAATATAAAGTCGCCCTGCTCAGCTAAGCTCACTTTTTTGCGCAAGGATTTGCCAAGGGCAAAACGATCGGCAATCGAAAGTTTTTCTCCGTTATTAGCGCTTGGTGTATCTAAAGTCGCTTTTGTAAGTGGCGCAGAAGCGCTTTTTTTAGGCATAGTTAAGAATATAGCCTATCTTATTTAAATTGTTTTGCAGGCTTAATTGCAGCCTACAGCATGGCCACCAAGGCAACTTCTGCTAGAATATTGGCTATTCCTCGATAGCTCAGCGGTAGAGCAGCAGACTGTTAATCTGTTGGTCCGTGGTTCGATCCCACGTCGAGGAGCCAAGATTTAGGCACTTGCTTTTCTATGCTTAACCTGCTATTCAGGTGAGATCTTGTTCCTATTCCACTGCCTTAATAGTGAATTTAAGTGAAACAGTCTGTCCTACTATGCCCTTCAATTAACAGTGAAGTCAAATCGAATCAGTTCTTGCTTAGATCCTTCTATTCTAATTTTGTCATCAATTTGCGTTGGGCGTTTACGGAGAAAATATTTTTTAAATACTTCTACTTCAACCGCATCTGATTTAGCTAGCATCTTCTGATCTGAATTAATATTCAACATAACATTTTTAATTAGAATGATCTCTTGATTTTTTTCAAGTTAATCAGTAGGCAGCGGTAAAAATAGGCTTGGCTTAATTAAATTCGGATTAATATAAAGGGTTGAGTTATCATTTTCCCAAGAGAATGCGTGCGAACTGAAACAGGCATATAGCAATAGAAAAATAAGCCGGCTAAACAGGGAATTAGATCTAAAGATAGCTGCATTAAGTCTAATGTCCATTGAATGCCTCATTAATTTACTTGCTCTGCAATAAGATTCTAATCCTATTAGAATTTATAGGTTAATATATATAATCGTCTTTATTTAACAAACAACTTAAGGTTTGAGAATATGAAAAAACTTGTTCTGATTTCCGCTTTAACCTTTTTATTTTCCTCCCTGCTATGTAATTCAGCGATGGCGCAGAAAAAATATGCGGAAGAGATGAAATCTGCATCAGAAATTCAAGCTGAGTGGTACGACAGAACCCTGCCAGAGTTAAGCCGAAAAATACCTGCCCACCCCAAAAAAACTACGTTAACGCAACTTGCTGATCCATCGAAGGCAAATAAAATTGAAAAAGAAGAGCTGCATGTTTTAGTTGAAAAGCGTAAAGAATATTTATCTTTGCAAACTGAAATTGCGCTTAATCATGTGCGCACGCCAGGGCTAGGATATGCTTATGCTGAAGAATTAAAGCAATATACCTCTAAATTGAATGCCTTGTCTGAAGAGTTGTATTCAGGAAAAATTACCTTTGGCGAATATAATAAAAAACGAATTGAACTCGCGAATGAGAGTTCCGCAAAGATGACAGAAGCATTTCGCATCTATCATGCTCAAGCCCTTAATTTAAAACTTAACTAGATATATAAAGGCACCCTATGTTCATGCGTAAATCTATTCTTGCCCTTTGCCTCATTTTATCTCTCTGGGGGTGCGCTACTAACCTTGCTAAAAGTGGCGGAATGCACGATGACTATGAAAATGATATTTCAAATGCTGGCAGTAGCTTTATTGGGCAATAATAATCTTCTAGGTTGAAATACTAATCCTCTTTTTTTATTATTTATTACTTAGCTTCTCAACTACTGCAGCCAAGAAATCAAGATCGTCAATCGCTTGCTTGCCTACAGGTTTTGACCGCGCACCCAACCCTACAATAACAATATTGTTGGCAGGATTGAGGTATAGAAATTGACCATGAATTCCTCTGCCCATAAATACGCCCTCATGCATTTTTCCTGCTTCAGGCTTTACCGTCCACCATTGATAACCATAACCATTTTTTCCTGTAACACCCATGATTGGCTTAGCACTTCCAGCATCCGCTAGCCAACCATCGGGTACGATACTCTGCCCATTTATCTTTGCCCCATCCAAGATAAATTGTCCGAAACGACCAAAATCTCGTAAGACTGCAAGAATTCCACTACCACCAACTTCATGACCGCCTGGCGAATCTAGCCACCAAAGTCCATTGGCCTGCATCCCAATTGGTATCCATATTTTTTTTGAAAGATAATCCGCTAAAGGCATTTTCGTTGCCGCTTGCACTATCTCGCCTATTAACACGGTCTCACCAGTGCTGTAATTAAAGTTTTTACCTGGATCAGAAGCTTTTGATAGTGTTTTCATTACCTCAAAAATAGCTCCTTGTTTATTGCTGGCTATCTGTAGCTCCAATAATTTACGGCGATCAGAGGCTGGATCAGTATAAGTTTCATCCCACTTTACGCCCGATGCCATCATCAGTACATCACGCACGCTAACGCTTTCGTAAGCGCTACCTGCAAGCTGGGGTAGATACTTGATTACCGGATCGTTAATACTACTAATAAATCCGTCCTTAACAGCAGCGCCAACCAAAGTAGAAACAAAAGATTTCGCTACCGACATCGACATCCAGCGCGTATTCGCTGTTATGCCAAAGTCGTAATGCTCATAGGCAATCTTGCCATCTTTAATCACTAGCAATCCAACCATGCGATTTAAAGCGACAAAATCCGGTAGATCATAGGTTTTGCCTTCTGATTTAAATTGCAAACTTGTCAGTGGTTTGTCGCTAAGGGGAAGTGCGGATGGTTTATTCCCCGCTTTAATAATGCGAGTAGGAAAAATGAGTTCAGTATTACTGTAGGTGCGAACCGCTTTATCAGGATATAACGAACCATCATAGATATCTCTGGCTCCCCCTATATCAGGTTTAGTAGATGATGCTGGCTGTGCGTAGCCAGTAATACTAAATGCAATTAATACGATAGCCGCTAATATTTTTAATTGAACCATTCTCTAACCCCACTAAGCTAATAATTTATATTTTCAAGAAGTATATTTGATTTGCCATGTGACTAGACAATCTCCTCATTTTTAGACGCAATCATCCATGCCGATGCAAGTTCAGCTTACCACCAATATTTCATTAGCAGCTACTTAACTTACTAAATTTTTCTTAGCGTATAGCGCCTACCCTTATAAATTATGATATTGCGCCTGATTAGCAACAATTAATACATTAAAATAACGTCATGAGTGCATTTATAGACAAATGGATTTTTTCGCAAAAGTGGTTAGCGCCGCTGAAATTTAAGGTATTTCGCTCAATCTATTTAGTCTGGCTTACGGCCACCATTTGTATGTGGATGAATGATGTCGCCGCAGCGTGGATGATGACCTCATTAACGACCTCGGCAACATTAATTGCCTTAGTCCAAACCGCATCTAGCCTGCCCGTTCTGCTACTAGGTATTCCAAGCGGTGCCCTAGCTGATATTCTGAATCGCAAACATTTTTTTGTTTTTACTCAGCTATGGTTAGCGGCTAATGCCACTGCATTAATGCTGTTCTTGGTATTTGGCTTACTTAACCCATACGTCCTGTTATTTTTAACCTTTACCAACGGCATTGGCCTAGCGATGCGCTGGCCCATCTTTGCTGCTTTAGTCCCTGAATTAGTGCCACGCGATTCCTTGCAACCAGCCTTAGCATTAAATGCCATTGCTATGAATGTCTCGCGCATCGTTGGCCCGTTGATTGCGGGAATTATTATTGCTACCGCTGGCAGTCAATATGTATTTGCCCTCAATATGGTGCTCTCACTCATTACGTCTTGGGTCGTATTACGTTGGCAGTACCAATATTATGTCTCTGCCCTACCGGGCGAGCGTTTTTTTGGAGCCATGCGCGTGGGCTTGCAATATGTGCGTCAATCAAATCAATTGCAAGCCATTTTCATCCGTACTTTCTTATTTTTTTTACAGTCAACTGGCCTCATTGCTCTTTTGCCCGTCATCGCTAAAGAGCATTTTCAAGGTAACGCCCATATCTTTACTTTATTGCTCTCGTGTTTGGGTTTGGGAGCTGTTATTGCTGGCTCTCAACTGCCTCGCTTAAAAATGCGCTTGAGTACCAATCAATTAGCAAATTATGGAATTATTCTTTTATCGATTAGCTCAGCTGGCGTAGTGTTATCACTCAATTTATGGCTTGCTTCCGTCTTTATGCTGATTAGTGGTATTGCTTGGATTAGCGTTGCAAACTCGCTAACAACTTCAGCTCAATTATGTTTACCGAGTTGGGTACGGGCTCGTGGTATGTCGCTTTACCAAATGAGCATCATGGGCGGCAGCGCATTAGGCGCAGCTATATGGGGGAAAATTGCCACTGAGACCGATGTTAGTGTCAGTATTGGCTTAAGTTCAATCTTTGGTATTGTGGCCTTAATCGCAGTTCGTAAATTACACGTGGAAGGCTTGCATCAAGTAGATATGAGCCCAGTATGCCCGCTAGAGCGCCCTAACCCAGCGCGCAATATTGATCCAAGCGAAGGGCCAGTGATGATCTCGATTGAGTATCAGACCCACGCAGCACAAAATGAGGCCTTTAAAAAAATCATGGCCAGCACTCGAAAATCACGCTTAAGACAGGGGGCTCTGTCTTGGAGTTTGTTCGAGGATGCTGAGCATACCGGTAAATTTGTTGAGTACTATGTATTTGAAACATGGGCAGACTATTTACGCCGTTTCGATCGCTTTACTGCCGATGACTTGAATATGCAAGAAGAGCGGCATCGGCATCATATCGATATTGCACCGCCTAAGGTAACTCGGCGCATTGCCGCTAACTTAAAAAAATAACTTATTTGCGCCAAACGCTTGCCAGCCAAGGCTGCTGCTCTCTTGGCAATCCGGGTGGCCGATAAAAATGATCGACTTCTGTAAAGCCCGCGGCCTTTAAAAAAACTTGCCAAGTTTCACGATCATGATAAGCGCCGTATCGATCGCCATTCCAACCCTCTTGATTTTCGCCGCGCGGGTTAGAGCTAAATAAAATTCCAGCAGGCTTAAGTGTATTAAATAATTCCAGCAATACTTTGGGCAGTAGTTGCGTAGGTACGTGAAATAATGATGCATTAGCAAAAACGCCATCAAAATAATTATTTGGCAGTTGCAGATTAAAAAAATCTTGTACCAAAACTTCACAGCCACTAAATTTGCGGGCTATTGCCGCTGCTTGCGTACTACCCTCTAAGCCAATGATATGATGGCCAAGTGCTCTAAACGCCTTTAAATCCCGACCGGGGCCACAGCCAAAATCTAAAATATGATAAGGACCCGCACCCTCAATTGCTTTTAATAATGCAGCTATGTTTTGACTAACATCATGATCACGCGTGCCCTCAAAAAAAGAATCTGCATTCAGGTTGTAATGCTCAATCGTTTTGGCGGCAATTTCAGCAAGCTCTGCCGAAGTGAGTGATCCTTTAATCCTCATTTAAGTTAATCGATAGCGGCAAGGAGAAATTTAATTCGCTTCAAGGGCTTTCTTTAAGTTAACGGCTGATTCTCTTAAGAAGCCAACGTCACTGCCAGCAACAATCATTTGAAATCCCAACTGCTTCAGATCAGGAATAGCCCTTCCGGCAAATGGAATAATGCCAACTGGAATATTTGCTGCCTTACATTGCGCCACAACGCTATCAATCGCTTGATTTAATGCGGCAAAATGAACTGGTCCTTCTAAATTTAAATTAGCCGATAAATCAGTAGGCCCGACAAAGACTAAATCAACCTCTGGCAAGCTACCAATCTCTACCGCTAAATTCATGGCATTGCGCGACTCAACCTGAATAATCACCAATGTATCTCTATTGGC
>CAILUH010000063.1 GCA_903837335.1 uncultured beta proteobacterium
AGGCCTGGCATGATTACGCCATCATCAATCTATGCTAAAACGGGTCTACATATAGATACCTTTACGTCCTCAGAACAGAAAGCTGTGAGTCCGCGTGTATCAGGAAGTTTTAAGGCGCATTACGCACCCAATACACCTTTACAGCTTTATCAAACTGATCAATTGAATACCAGTCTCCTTGAGCTTGATACACAAATTGCAAAACAAAATCACGTACGCAAACTACGAATAGGGCTAGGCGTTTGGGAGTCGACTACAGGCTTACCCACTGTGCCACCTAATATCACTCTAAGCCGTATTCAACTCGAAATATTGACCTTGCCAAGCGATCATGTGGGTTTTGCCAATAGCCTATATCGAACCTTGCGTGATTTTGATCTGCAGAACTACGATATTATTTTATTGCCGGAACCGCCAACTGGCGAGGTTTGGGACGGCGCTCGTGATCGACTTCAGCGCGCTGCTTTTGGGTCTGGACCATCCTCGGCCAACCAAGCTAGCAATTGATCATGTGCTTCTTGGCCGAGATAGGCATTGCGGTGATTAATAAAAGAACTGACGGCATACAGTTTCCCCGATTTACTCAATACATAACCTGCAATCGCTTTAACATCAACTAAGCTCCCAGTTTTAACGCGAATTTCGGGTCGAATTTTCAAATGGAGCCAGCCCCGTATTTTATTTAGCAGGCGATTTCTCATCGTGCCATCATTGCCAGCCATTGGCAAACTTTTATAAAATAATTCGCCATTAGGCAAAGTTCGTGCGGCTATAAGCAAATCATTCATATGCATTGCTGATATCGATTCGATGCGTGATAAGCCAGAGCCATTTTCTAATACCAGCTCGGGGAATTGCATTCCTTGGTGCTGAAGCCACCCTTGAATGACTTTTTCAGAGTTCATTACATTGGCGGGTTTACCTAGCTGATCTAATGCAAGAGTGAGAAAAACTTGCCGCGCCATGACATTATTTGAATATTTATTGATATCAAACATCGCATCAACGAGGCTGCTACCTTCATATTGCACAAGCGGCTTAAATCCACTTGGTACTAGACCAGATTTTCCTTGCGGTGGTTTAAGCCAATCGCCACCAGCCAATTGCCAGGCTGCAGTAAAGCCGAGAGTAAGAAATGTATTAGGATCAAAAGCAACCACGTTATAGAGTGCTTTTTGACAGTCTTTAGGAAATGAGCCTGAAAAAGTTGCTTGCCACTCCGCGGGGTTAGTCGCAGATTTTGCAGGCGGTGATTCGGGACTAATTTCAAAGTTCAGGTCTTTTCGCCAATCCTCGCAAGGCCCGGCCTGAAGATTTATCTGATTAACAATTTTGAGGCGTGCCAATTCAGGGGAATAACTTATTTCTGAAGTCTCTTCTGACTTATTTGCGCTTAGTTCAAACGAGAGGGTACGAAAGGCATAGAGTAGTGGGTCGGGCTGAACATTATAGGAACGCAGCGCTTCACCATCAATTAAATTACTAGCAAGTAAATCCTGATCATAGGCACTGCGGTCAAAAATTAGATTACCGTCTATTTTTTGAATTCCTAAAGCCCGCAAATTTTTAATTAACTTTGCCAACGATTCGGGAGTGAGCTTAGGGTCACCCGTGCCCTGTAAATATAGATCCCCTTTCAAAATTCCATTACGAATAAAGCCATCGGTATAAACCAATGTTTGCCAGCGGTAATTTGGCCCAAGCACATCAAGCGCCGTCAATGTCGTCAATATTTTCATGGTTGATGCAGGATTCATACCGATATCACCGCGCCAATTGACTAACGGATGTATCACCAGCGGTGCTTTAGTGCCTTGTTTCTGATTTGCAGAGATTTCACTGACTGCAATACTGATGGCGCTTGACGGTAACTGATTTTTTTCTAAAGCTAGCAATACCGCTTTAGGAATCAATTGAATAGACTCTTGTTTAAAATTCGAGGGGGGAGGTGTCTTCTTGGCGGCCCAGGAATTGTTGCAGAGCAAAATAATTACAGCAAGTAGAAACACTAGTAAAAATAGAGGTAAATTACCCCAGTGCCTTAACAGCTGTTTTGGAGGGGAGCGAAGGGCGTGGTTTATTGGCACAAGCAGGGGGAAAATAAAAAAAATGAGCAAATTTACCGTATTCGGGCAAATTATTTGATAGCATAAACCTCAGCGGCACAGGCATAGAGAATTCTAGGCAAAAAGATCAGGCTGGTTGGCCTGCAAATAGTGAATTCGTTTTATATTCGAGGAGATAACATGACTAAATCAGATTTAATTGATGCAATAGCAGAAGGCGCCGATCTTAGTAAAGCAAAAGCGGATGAGGCATTAAATATTGCCTTAGAAACGATTAAGAAAGCCATTATGAAAGGCGATGCTGTGCAACTGGTTGGCTTTGGTGGGTTTTCAGCAGGTTCACGTGCCGCACGCATGGGACGCAATCCAAAAACCGGCGAAGCGATTAAGATTTCCGCCTCTAAAACAATAAAATTTGCAGCAGGCAAGGCCTTTAAGGATGCAGTAAATAAACGCTAATTAGTTTAAGCATTATTGTTAAGTAAAACGGCCTTTTTAAAGGCCGCTTTACTTAACTACTCTGGGCAACGGTTATGCCGATGGACTCGATGAGCCTATTTTTCTGCCGAAGAAGAAGTTGAAGTTTTTGGCTTACATCTGGCACACCCAATTGCAGCTCATGCTCTAGCTCAGCGCAAGCCTCAACAAAAGTAGGTTCGTTTATCAATAAAGCTCCCCCTTTAATTTTATGCAAGTAATGGGCTAATTCTGTATGGTCTACGGTTTCTTTATCAAGGGTACATAGACAATCTTGCTGTACCTTAAGCACTTCAGCCAAAATCAATAACTCGGTTGACGAATGATGACCATCTTTAACTCCCAGCGGAAAAAAGGATTTGATTGGTTTTAACTGCTGCGTAACGATATTTTTTTCAGATTGAAAATAAGCGGCTAATTGATTTTCTAGGGTATGGATACTAATGGGTTTAATGAGAACAGCATTCATGCCAGCGGATAAAAAACGCTGGCGCGCTTCAAGGGCATAGATATCAGCGGTAACACCAATAATAATAAGATCTTGATAGCTCTGTCGACGCAATAAGTATGCAAGCTCTTCACCTTTCATGCCCGGCATAGAATGATCGGTAAAAACTAAATCAAAATGGGTTTTTTGAAAATGAGCAAGCGCATTTTTACCATTGGCACAAACCGTAACCTCAATACCAAGGGCTTGTAGTTGCAAAGACAGAATTTCTCGACTAGCAGGATGATCTTCCACTAATAAGGCATGAATAATTTGACCCTTTGAATTCGTAAAACATCGTGCATTAGGTAGTTCGATAGCAGAATAGTTATTAATATGGGCAGATTGCGTGGTGCGTGGAAAAACACTTGAAAAATAAATTGCACTACCCATTTTTGGCGCGCTATCGAAATGGAGATGGCCACCCATGGTGGCAATCAGTTTCTTCGAAATAGCCAAGCCCAAACCACTGCCGCAGTCGATGTCGTTATTAAGGACGCCATTGGCTTTTAAAACTTGTTCAAATGGTTGCAGCGCACGGTTAATTTCTGCATCAGTCATGCCAATGCCAGTATCAACCACCCTGAATTCAATTAATTGCCCAGCATGGTCATCGGCTAGGACATTAACTGAAAAATAAATACCGCCTTCTTCGGTAAATTTAATTGCATTGCTGAGCAAATTATGGAGAATTTGCCTTAAGCGCATGGCATCAACCAGCAAAACTTCAGCAATACTTGGATCTAAGCAAGTAATTAATTGTAAGCCCCGTTTACTGGCCAAAGTAGAAAAGGTGGCATCAATTTCGGTAATCATATTTTTTAGGCAATGCGGCAGCGGGTTGAGGGTGAGTTTGCCTGCCTCAATCTTCGATAAATCCAGCACTTGATTTAGCATCCCCAGTAAGCCTTCAGCGGAGCGATGCGCATTTTTTAATAATGACTTTTCGCTTGCAGGAAAACGTGCACTTTTCAAGAGTAATTCTTGTACCCCCAGTATGGCGTTCATCGGAGTTCTAATTTCATGGCTAAGGGTGGCGAGAAAAGCCGATTTAGCCGCGTTAGCATGCTCTGCCAACTTTTTTTGCTTAACTAAATTTTGCACCATACCTACCTGCCCTCGATGCAGTTGTTTCAGGCTCCAAATCCAATACGCTAGCGCAAGACTAATTAAAACTAAGGTAAAGCTGAAGATAAATACCGTCTTATCAATAAATAATGGCGTTGCTGAAGATAAGGCTGAAGGACTATGAATAGTTTTTGCCAAGATGCTATCAAAAGGACTAGCAGAATGATGTAATAACCAATCATATGGTGGGTCGATAATAAAATCGACCTTACCTTGGGAGATGTCTTTTAAACCATCATCATCGCCTTTGCGCCAAACAGCTAAATATTGCTGTTGAGTATGTTGCTGTAATTGACTAAGTAGTTGATGATAAGTTCCCGCAGATTCTTTGCCATCTCCTGGGTGTAAATGAATCGCATTTTTTTCATGAATACTAAAATACACAATAGGCTTTAATTTAAGCCATTGCAATTCCTCAGCATTAAAGGGCTCATGGGCTAGGGCACTAGTGATGGTAATGTGCACAAGAAAAACGATAGATGCAGATCTAGCATATCTAGCGGTTAAATCGCCGAGCCCTTGATACCCTTTAAATACCTTAAATTTCATTAGCCTTCAATAATGTTGTTATTACGACAAAATAAAATAAGATCGGCAATATTATTGATGCCTAGCTTGTCATATAGGCGGGCCTTATAAGTCGCAACGGTTTTACTGCTGATATGCAATACATCTGAAATTTGTTGATTAGTGCTCCCCCGCCCCAAATACTTCATGATTTGTAATTCACGATCTGAAATTAGTTTGAGTTTTTCGCCATCAGTGAGTGCGCTATTTCCATTTCTGCCGTGAGAAAAGAACGTATAGTTTTGTGATACAGCTATGCAGGCTGAAATAATAATATCGGCGTTCGCGGTTTTATTAACAAAACCATGCGCACCCAAAGAGCGAACACGTCCACCGTAGACACTTTCATCGAGGCTGGATAAAACTAAAATACGAATTTCGGGATACATTAAGCCAATACGCCGAATCACATCAAAGCCATCGGTCTTTGGCATATCTAAATCTAATATAATAATATTGGGATTTGTTTGTTTAATCAGTTGCATGCACTCTTCCCCATTTTGGGCTTGTGCAGCAACTTCAAACAGTAGTTTTTCATGCACAATACTTTTTAATGCCATCAACATTGCTGGATGGTCATCGACTAACATCACGCTTTTTCTCATAGCTTGTCTCCGTTGTGGGTTTTATTGGGGCTTTACTGAAAAGATGGCTTTTGCCAGGCGACTATCGTTGATTTGTAATAATTGATGACGGCTTACGGGTGGCATCATTAGGCCGCCATAGCAATAAGTAGCTGCAAGCGTTTGGGCTGCAGTGAGGTCGCTCACTAAAGATATGCCTCCGACATAGATTGCGCCATGGTGTTTTTTACAAACTATAGCAAGATCAGCGATAGCTTGATGCTCAAGCCGATTTGTGCGTAATTGCTGGGCTGACAGATGAACGCCGTCAAAGCGCATCTCATCAAGATGCGCTATTTCTTGTGCTGATCCTGAAAAATACAGTAACTGCAGCATTAAGCCAATTCTGCGTAGGCGCGCTAAGCCAGCCTGATAGTCATGCCAAAAAGGGGCAGAGGGTAGATTCATGATGCCCAGTGCAACCAGACCCACCGGTAAACGAGAATTTAAAATTAGATCGCTAATTGCATCCACTTGAGTGGGCTGGCAGAGCGTTTTAGCTGCGATGGGCAAAATAGTCGGAATGGGTTTGCTAAAGCTCTGCCAATATTGAATAGCGTCGAGACCATCCATAAACAGCCGAAGAACCTGGGAGTCTTCTGCATGGAGCAAGGGGTTAAAAAGTACCCCGCCAAGCTTGCTGCCCGATGAGTTAAATATAGGCTCAAAGCTAATCGATTGTCTTTTTGACCAGAGCGCATCAGCTTCGAGACTAACTGCGTCGTTGGTCCCACTCCCTAAGGTTGGGCTATTAGTATCGTGCACCGCTTGGAAGGGCTTATTCTTCCAGCTTTGAACTAGCGTATACAGCCGGGATTTTGGGATCATCAGCGTTCTCCAATCGGTAACTGCCCAGTCTATTTAGGTCAGCGGGGGTTGATAAGCAGGTAAGACTGATTTTTATGTAGGAATTCGCCTACAAACAGTCTTTTTGGTCAGCACCCCTTGAAAAAACTAGAAAGGGAGCTATATAATCAGCACTCTCTACAAATGAGTGCTAAAGCAGTAATTTCACCGCTAATCTGGTGGAATTCAGGCGTTGCTGCTTTAAATTCGTTGTAGAGCAATTATAACTCCATGATGTATATAGGGTTTTTATTTAGTTAACACTTACTAACTTAGGAGAAGGAATGAATCTGCGTCCTTTACATGATCGAGTGATCATCAAGCGTTTAGATCAAGAAACCAAAACTGCATCAGGAATTGTGATTCCAGATGCAGCCGCTGAAAAACCAGACCAAGGAGAAATTTTGGCTGTTGGAGCCGGTAAGCGCGACGATAGTGGCAAATTAAACCCACCCGATGTCAAAGTTGGCGACCGAGTTTTGTTCGGTAAATATGCTGGTCAAACCGTCAAAGTTGACGGCGATGAGCTTCTCGTGATGCGCGAAGAAGACATCATGGCAGTTGTCCAAAAGTAATCGAGCTTTTACGAAAGGAATTTAATCATGGCAGCAAAAGACGTAGTTTTTGGCGATAGCGCGCGGACCAAGATGGTCGAGGGCGTGAATATTCTCGCAAATGCAGTAAAAGTGACGTTAGGACCTAAAGGTCGCAATGTCGTTATTGAGCGTTCGTTTGGTGGCCCAACCATTACTAAAGACGGTGTAACCGTAGCGAAAGAAGTCGAATTAAAAGACAAGCTACAAAACATGGGCGCACAAATGGTTAAAGAAGTTGCTTCCAAAACCGCGGATATTGCTGGTGATGGCACAACAACAGCAACTGTTTTGGCTCAATCGATTGTGCGTGAAGGCATGAAATATGTAGTTTCTGGCCATAACCCAATGGATTTGAAGCGTGGCATTGATAAGGCAGTAAGCGCCGCTCTGATCGAATTGAAAAAAATTAGTAAGCCTTGCACCACAACCAAAGAAATTGCTCAGGTAGGCTCAATTTCGGCAAATAGTGACCACAGCATTGGTCAGCGTATTGCTGAAGCGATGGAAAAAGTGGGCAAAGAAGGTGTTATTACTGTTGAAGACGGCAAATCACTCGAAGACGAATTAGAAGTCGTTGAGGGTATGCAATTTGATCGTGGTTACCTTTCGCCTTACTTCATTAATCAACCAGAAAAGCAAGTGGCAATTTTAGAAACCCCTTACATTCTGTTGTTTGATAAAAAAATCAGCAACATTCGTGATTTGCTCCCAGTGCTCGAGCAAGTCGCTAAGTCAGGTCGTCCGCTGATGATTATTGCTGAAGATGTTGAAGGCGAAGCCTTAGCAACATTAGTAGTTAATAACATTCGTGGCATTTTGAAGACATGCGCAGTGAAGGCGCCAGGTTTTGGCGATCGTCGCAAAGCGATGCTCGAAGATATCGCCATTTTGACTGGTGGCCAAGTGATTGCTGAAGAGGTAGGTTTAACTTTAGAGAAAACAACACTTGAGCATTTAGGTCAAGCCAAGCGGGTTGAAATTGGTAAAGAAAATACCATCATTATTGATGGCGCAGGCGATTCCAAAGCCATCGAAGCACGCGTCAAAAATATCCGCGTACAAATTGACGAAGCAACCAGCGATTACGATCGTGAAAAATTGCAAGAGCGTGTTGCTAAATTAGCTGGCGGTGTTGCGGTAATTCGTGTTGGCGCTGCTACTGAAGTCGAAATGAAAGAGAAAAAAGCGCGCGTTGATGACGCCTTGCATGCAACCCGTGCAGCCGTTGAAGAAGGTATTGTGCCTGGCGGTGGTGTAGCCTTGATTCGCGCTATGCAAGGTATTAAAGGTCTGAAAGGCGATAACGCTGATCAAGATGCTGGTATCAGTATTGTCTTGCGTGCAATGCAAGAGCCATTACGCATTATTGTTTCCAATGCCGGCGATGAAGCTAGTGTTGTAGTTAACGCGGTTGAAGCTAGCAAAGGCAATAATGGTTACAACGCTGCTACTGGCGAGTATGGCGATTTAGTTGCTCAGGGCGTAATTGATCCAACTAAGGTAACAAAAACGGCGTTAGTTAATGCTGCTTCAGTTGCTGCGCTCTTATTAACGACAGATTGCGCAATTTGTGATTCACCTAAAGATGAGTCTGGCGGCGGTATGCCAGGTGGCGATATGGGTGGTATGGGCGGCATGGGTGGTATGGGCGGCATGATGTAATTGACGTCCATTTCAGCTTTACAACCGCAATAAAAAAACGCCTGATTCAAAAGATCAGGCGTTTTTCATTAGGCAGCATGACAACCTGTACTATTTGACTGTAATATTGATAATTATTCGATTACTAAAATAATTTAAACAATGAAACCAAAAATAAAAATTGATGTTGTTTCTGATGTCGCTTGTCCCTGGTGTGCAGTTGGCTATGGGGAGCTAAAAAAGGCAATTAAAGCAATGGATGCAGAAGCCGACTTTGAAATCCATTTTCAGCCATTTGAGCTCAATCCAAATATGCCCGTGGGCGGCCAAGATGCAGTTGAGCACTTAACGCAAAAATATGGTCTTTCTACCGACCAAGTACAAGTCAATCAAGCGCGCATTCGAGCCCGCGCCGCTGAAGTCGGTTTTCATTTTCATCCTGCCGGCAGAAAGAGAATTTACAACACCTTTAACGCACACCGCCTTTTATATTGGGCAGCTAAAGAATGTGGTTTACCCGCCCAAGCAGCGCTTAAGAAAGAATTATTAAATACCTATTTTTGTTTGGCTGTCAGTATGGATGATTTAGATAATGTGCTTGCTGCAGTAGGCCGCGCAGGATTAAATCAAGTTCGTGCTAAGGCAGTATTAGAAAGTGACGAATTTAGTCAAGAAGTGCGGACTCAAAAACAGCATTTTCAAAACTTAGGAATTCAGGGGGTGCCGGCTTTTATATTAAATGATCAGCACCTAATTGAGGGCGCACAATCATCAGCAGTATTAGTGAATAGCTTTAAGCAACTTCTTGAAGCTTAAAACTAAACTTTTTATTGGAAACCAGCGCTTGAATTAACCTTGGCGTTTGAATGCAGACAAAATTGTGCTGCTTTAGCAATGCTCGCAGCATCAACTTGAAAGAAATCACGTAGTGCGGCACGCGTATCGCTGCGCCCAAATCCATCTGTGCC
>CAILUH010000064.1 GCA_903837335.1 uncultured beta proteobacterium
AATGACTGTATTTGTGGAACCTAAACCACTTAAAGAATTTCTCCTTATAGATCAAAATAGTAATGCATTTGATCTTTCACATCTAAAAGGTAAATGGTCGTTTCTTTTCTTTGGCTTTACTCACTGTCCAGATATCTGCCCAAGCACTTTAGTAAGTCTATCTAAGCTGCGGGCACGCATAATTAAGGATATTAATGGCTCAAATAACATCCAGCTTGCCTTTATTTCAGTAGATCCCAAGCGCGACACAGGAACGGTGCTCAAGCAATACATTGGCTACTTTGACCCATCTATCATTGGCTTAACAGGTACGGATTTAGAACTGCGTAATTTATCCCAGCAACTTGATGCCAAATTCGAAGTTGCACCTTCAATCGATAAAAATAGTTATCAGGTTTATCACACGTCGGCTATATTTTTAATCAATCCACAAGGTCAATACGTAGCCTTATTAACGCCACCTTTCGATATAAGTACTATAAATAGACGTTTTATTGTTATTCAAAAGATAGATACTCTAAAATCACTTCTCTAAGGGCAATATTGTGAAATTATCCATACTAATAATTTTGACTATTATGCTTAGCTTAAGTTCAGCGCAGATAAACGCTGCTGACTCGAAAATAAGTGTTAATAATGCCTGGGTCCAAGAGGCGCCCCCAAGCGCAGAAGTGCTTGCTGGATATATGGACCTGCAAAATCAATCGCCACAGTCTCAGATTCTTCTGGGAGCTCGTAGCACAGACTTTAAATCAGTCATGTTGCATCAAACAGTCACTAAGGAGGGTATGGCTCATATGAACCACTCCCCCCAAATTGAAATAAAAGCGGAATCTACTCTGCAATTTTCCCCTGGCGGATATCATCTCATGCTCATGAACCCTAAAAAACAATTACGCCAGGGAGATCAGGTGAAAATCACACTTGAATTTCAGGGTGGATTGGTATTCCCAGTCTTATTTAAGGTAAGCAAAGATCGCCCTAAGTAACTAGCTCTTATAAAGCAAGCTTGATTTTACCGACAGGCTTGATAAGCTCAGCTGTAGTCTTGCCAACACTCAATAAATTATTTCGATCCTGATATATTTTATTTGGGATAGTTTCATTATGAAAAACCAATATAAAAGTAAATAATATTAATCCTATGGATACCCCGAAAAGAATCCATACATTAATAGAAAAATATTTATTATTCATTGATAATCCTCGGCTCCAAAGGTTATGCTCTATAAATTAACTGCCAAAAAAGACATTGCGAGTAAAAAACGTATAGTCACCCTCAAGCACACCAATGCCAATCAGAGTTAAAAGTAATAGTGGTGGAACAAGAACAGCATAAATTAAGGCTACACGCTCCCAAACCATATGCATGAAGAATGCAACAATTAAACCCGCTTTCAACATCATGAAAATGATAATCAAAGCCCATCTTAAGTAGCCTTCAAAATGAAAATAATCGACAGAGTAAGACAGACCACTCAAAATAAATAGGAGTGCCCATATCTTCAGATAAATACTAATGGGGTGTTGTTTAGGATATTCCATCATTCCCTCTACCAAAGATAGAAAAAAGCAAAAATGAAGACCCATACTAGGTCCACAAAGTGCCAATACAGGCCCATAATTTCAACTATCTCGTAATTCCCTTTTCTTCCAGTCATGAATCCCGGGCGATTATGTTCTAAATCACCCCTGTACACTTTGGCCGCAACAATTAAAAGAAATATCACTCCAATACTGACGTGGGTACCATGAAATCCAGTAATCATAAAGAAAACAGAGCCGAATTGATGCGCACCCATCGGGTTAGTCCATGGTCGTACGCCCTCTTCAAGAATTAATTTACTCCACTCGAAAGCCTGCATTCCAACAAATGACGCACCCAAAATAGCAGTTACGATTAATAGAATGAAAGTAACTTTTCGGTTTTTACGATACCCAAAGTTCACTGCCATAGCCATAGTTCCGCTACTACTAATCAATATAAAAGTCATGATCGCAATCAGCACAAGCGGTATCTTTTTACCAAACAAAGTTAGCGCAAAAACTTCACTTGGATTTGGCCATGGGTCTACAGCAGAAATCCGCACAGTCATATACGAGATTAAAAAGGCACTAAAAATAAAGGTGTCACTAACAAGGAAGATCCACATCATGACCTTGCCCCAAGGGACATTCTTAAATGCTGTTTGATCAGAAGACCAGTCCGCTACAAAACTTTCTGGTCCTGTATACGGTGGTGGAATTTCTTCTAAGTGTGTTGAATGGGCTTCTGACATTTTGAGATCCTATCTACCGAATTCCACAGAGTTTTAGGACAAGGTCCAAATTGTCGCCTGCAAATAATAGCCCAAAAAGAACCAACCAAACTAGCAATAAAAAATGCCAGTACGTAGTACAAAGCTCGATACTGTTTTGCACTTGAGCAATATCTACCTTGCTCCAAACCTTGGGTGCAGTTCGACTCCAGGCAATTAAACCGCCCACCATATGTAAGCAATGCACGCCGGTAATCATATAAAAAAATCCGATTGCTGGAATAGTAATATCGAAATAAACCATGCTGCTTAATTGCCGCCAAGCAAGAATTTGCCCGAATAAAAAAACTAGGGTTAAGGCACCACCTAAAAGTAGGCCGATCCGCATTGCATCCATTTTTCTATGGCGTACTGAGTATTGAGCCCATTGCATCGATAAACTACTTAATGCTAATACGCCTGTATTAATCCACAATAATTGCAATTGCGGCACTGGACGCCAATCTTCATAGCCCATTCGGCCGGCATAGGCAATTAGCATCAACGTAAATAAGACGGCAACTACTCCCAAAAAAACACGTAAGGCAATTTTTTTAGCGTAGGCAGTAGAGCTGCGTCCAGCATAAAGATTGTCTAATTTAACTTGTTCAGCCAACCAAGGCTGGGCCCTCAATGTTTGAAAGATCCCCATTAAATAGAATCTCTCTCTGCCTGTGTTGCATTCGCATCCATCACCACATCACTTGGCGGTATATTTTGAGGTATAAAATCTTTTACGACACCTGGAACACTGTAGTCATAAGCCCAACGGTAAACTACCGGTAACTTAGGACCAAAATTTCCATGCACAGGAGGTGTTGCGGAAGTCTGCCACTCGAGCGTAGTCGCCTTCCATGGGTTGCCATCTGCCACCTTACCTTTGGTATAGCTACGAATGAGGTTGTAAATGAATATAAACTGAAAGGCACCAACCACTATGGCAGCAACAGTGATGCCTGCATTTAAGGTCTGCGCTGACTCAGGAATAAAATCAGTTCCACCAACGGCGTAATAACGGCGTGGCACCCCAAGGAAACCTAGGTAGTGCATTGGTAAATAGATTGCATATGTACCTAAGAAAGTCGCCCAGAAATGGATTTTTCCCAGCTTCTCATTTAGCATGCGTCCAGTAATTTTTGGGTACCAGTGATAAATAGCTCCGAATACAACCATCACTGGCGCAACCGCCATCACCATATGGAAGTGCGCAACCACAAACATCGTGTCAGACAAAGGTACGCTCACCGTGACATTTCCAAGGAATAAGCCAGTAAGACCCCCATGAATGAATGCAAAGATGAATCCAATCGCAAAAAGCATTGGCACACTAAGGTGGATATTGCCATGCCAAAGAGTCAAAACCCAGTTATATACTTTAAGCGCTGTTGGTATAGCGATGATTAAGGTTGTCGTGGCAAAGAAAAACCCGAAATACGGATTCATTCCACTGACATACATGTGGTGAGCCCATACCATAAAACTAAGAGCCCCAATTGCAACAATTGCCCATACCATCATGCGATAACCAAAAATATTTTTTCTAGCGTGAACACTAATCAGATCAGAAACAATTCCAAATGCTGGTAAGGCAACGATATAAACTTCAGGGTGCCCAAAAAACCAAAAGAGATGCTGGAACAGTAATGGACTGCCACCCGCGTGTTCGCCTTGTTGGCCCATTGAAACTAGGGCGGGCATAAAAAAACTTGTGCCTAAAGTGAGATCTAACAGCATCATGATCGCACTTACAAATAAGGCTGGAAAAGCAAAGAGTGCCAATATGGTGGCCATAAAAATGCCCCAGACTGTTAAAGGCAAGCGCATCATGGTCATTCCACGGGTACGTGCTTGCAATACTGTAACCACATAGTTCAAGCCACCCATCGTAAAGCCAATGATAAAAAAGGCTAAAGAAATAAGCATCAAAATAATGCCCCAAGTAGCGCCAGGTGTCCCAGGTAGTATGGCTTGAGGTGGATACAGAGTCCAACCGGAACCAGTTGGCCCGCCAGTGACAAAAAAGCTAGCAACTAAAAGAAGAACTGCAAATAAATAGATCCAGAAGCTAAGCATGTTGGCGTATGGAAAGACCATATCGCGTGCGCCAACCATTAGTGGGATAAGGTAATTACCAAATGCCCCCAAGAACAAGGCTGTCAACAGATAAACGACCATGATCATGCCATGCATGGTGACAAACTGAAGATAGTTGCTAGGATTAATAAAAGAAAAGGTATCTGGAAAGCCTAACTGCAAGCGCATTAGCCATGACATCACTAGAGCCACAAAACCAATTGATAGTGCAGTAATACCATACTGAATCGCAATTACCTTAGCGTCCTGACTCCAGATATATTTTCCCAGGAATGTTTTGGGATGGTAAAGCTCCATCTCCTTGACTTCCACCGGTGGCGCAAAATTAGATGCGTCATGCGCAACATGCTCCATCAAAATCTCCTCATGAATAAATCGATCATTTCAAGGTCCCAATATAGGCAACAAGATCGTTAATTGTTTGCTCTTGCGTTAAAAATGAGGCTACGGATGACATTTGCTGGCCATATAAATCTTTTGAATGGGTCCCGCGAACGCCAGTTCTAAAATTATTTAATTGGGCAACCAAATACCAGTCGCTCATATTCTGGAGCCTTGGGGCTTTAGTTGACTCCACCCCCGCTCCATTAGAGCCATGACATGCCGAGCACGTACTGTCGAATAAATTTTTGCCTTTGCCGATATTTCCGGTAATAGTATTTTTAATGAGCGTATCAGGTAGTGTCAGGATGTAGGCGCTTACATTAGCAATATCGGCTGCAGAGCCTAAGCTAGCGACCATTGACGCCATCACTTTGCCATTGACATCTTGATCTTTGACGCCACGCGCACCCTGCTTAAAGTTTATTAGCTGCCGGCTCAAATACCACTCCGCTTGACCGCTCAACTTAGGGGCATTTAAGGCCTTATTACCTTCTCCTTGCGCTCCATGGCAAGCAGAGCAGACAGCATAAAGTGATTGACCAGCAGCAGCATCACCCTTTTTTTGTGTTTGCGTTTGGACAAATGTAGGATAGTTACTAAGCCAAACTTGATAGGCCTCGTCACTTTCAATAACCACTTTGCCACGCATGACATAGTGGCCTACACCACACAGTTCATTACATAGAAGGTCAAATTTTCCAACGCGTGTTGGTGTAAACCAGATAAAAGTTACCATTCCTGGTACTAGATCCATCTTGGCACGAAATTGCGGTACCGCAAAGTTATGCAATACATCAACAGACCTTAGCAAGGCTTTAACTGGTTTATTAAGGGGAAGATGTACCTCTTGGCTAGCCACCAAAATATCGTCTTGCCCATTCTCATCTTCTGGATCGATACCAAAAGGATTTTTTTCAGAGATAAATTTAGTATCGACCAAACCCATCTTGCCATCTTTGCCAGGAAAGCGATAGCTCCAGTTCCATTGTTTACCAACCACTTCAAAGAGCGCAGCATTAGTTGGAACGTGGACAAAGTCAGCCCAAACGAATAATCCTGGTGCCAACATGGAGGCAATACCAATAGTGGTAATGCCAATCAGCCACCATTCTAGTTTTTTATTTTCTGGCTCATATTCAGCTTTACTGCCTTTGCGTTGACGAAAACGGATGATGCAGTAAACAACAAATAAATTAACAATGACAAAGACGCCGCCTGTAATCCAGAATGTCAAGCCGATAGTATCGTCAATTGCCACCCAATTCGACGCAATTGGCGTGAAGTACCAGGGACTCAAGAACTGAAAAAGGACTGAGCCAATGACGAGTAATGCAATTACGATTGCAAGAGCCATAACGCCTTTCGCTCCTAGAGCACCTTCGCTCTTTAGGATTTAAGCCATATCAACGCCATGAACTCTGGATTATCTCTATCTAAAAATGAAACCTCTCATCAAAATAAAGTTCTTATAATAATTATTAAAGATATAGTAAATATCTTGAAATAAACTATGATTTAGGTGTTAACACCTACCATTCTTGCAAACTATTTGTCTTTTTCCTGCGGAATAGAAAATACTGCAGTATTCACCGATCGAAAACTGTAACAAATATTGGACATATTAGGAAAAAAATTATGAGGAATGGAATAACTGCCCACATAATCTCGATATAAACACTTTTATGAAAATGCTCTTTTTTTGTGCCTAGCCCTCTGCGGTGTTCTACAATTAAATAAATTGTTATGCCAAAAGTGATCAAAAAAATAACGGCGCAAAGCAAGAATATAGGCTGATGTACAGGGGCGAGGTTGCCTAATGTAAATTCTAGGTACTCAAAAAAGCTATCATTCATTCTAATTTGAGTTGCTAGCATCGTATGCTATTACCCACAAGAATTGGCTTTAGGCCAGTTTGACACAAGAAGGCTAATGCTTCTATTTTCCACATGCATTTAGTAAGCCAGCTTTAAAGCAATTAAGCAATAAAAATAAAAATATAGATATATTTTTTATAATTAGTTTTTTTCTTCTGATTAGTAGTCATTAGACAAAAAAATACCAACCCTAGAGTTGGTATCATGATTTTGGTGGGCCCAAGAGGACTTGAGCCTGGGACCAAAGATAACAACACTATAGATCTCACCCTGGACAACTCAGTTTGTGAGGTCGCTAACAACCCAAGAAGCCCAGCAGGATAATTTTTCTAGCGGTTTTAATTAGGTGAAATAGAAAGGTATATTAGGCCTGAAGGAGTTAGATAATAAAAGCCCCCACCGAAGGCGGGCGTAACGAGTGAATTCGCTGTCATCGGTGGTAAGGCCGAAGACTGTGCAAGAGTGCGGCCCGTGGCAGCATCTAACCACATAACCTGTTCCGTGTAATTTGTGCCGAACAAATCAGGCGAATAGGAGCTGTGCTTGGTGGTAACCAAGACCCGTTGATTGGCTGGTCCAATAAGTGATTGCAAAGCGGCAGTTTGATACTGCAGAGTGAACACTGTTGTCAATTCGCCGGTAGTGGGGTTGAACTTGAGTCCAGCTATGCCACCAACACCGACATCATTCGAGTAAACCATGTTGTTGTCAGTATCAATCGCAGTCTTGGGTGGAGCCCAACTACCCGTATTTGGCGGGTTGGTATTTGAGGGTGGAATGGGAAACTGTGAGATTGGGAATGGGGTATTGAACTGTTGATTATTCGGCGTGGATTGATTGATTGCGACGACACTAGATTGGACCTGTGCAATACCACCGTTGGTCTGAATGAGAACCCAGTTACCTAAAAATCCGGGTGCAGCCGAGGTGTACTGGCCTGCTTGCAGGAATGAAACTCCAAATGTCTTATCTGGCTGATTGGTCCAAGATGCATCCTGAGAGAGTTTTTTAGTCGTTGGATTCCAGATATAGCGGTACGCCCTTTGCAGATTACGGTTACTACCACCTGCATAGATGACAAACTGACTGTTAAACGTAGTGATAGTATGCGGTGCCACTGCCATCTCAGGCATTAGTACAGCATCGTAAATCTGCAGTGTTTGTGGATTGACGGCCACTAACATCGAGTTTGCCTGAACAGTTGGACCATCACCTGCTCCTGCGCAACTAATAAGTGCTCCCACCCCCTGAATGGGGCAGTTGTAAGGCCGACTCTGCTGCTTCAAAATAATCGTACCATCAGGCGCAATCGTCACATCCTTAAAACTTCCATCTAAAGTATTGTCAATTCCTCCAGGCAGATTTGCTGGCAACGTTACTTGCTTTAGGATTGCACCGGTACTAGGATCAAGTAGTGCAATCTGATTACTCCATGCTTCTACGATGTTGCCATCGGAAAGGATATTTAAATTAGTTGGACCAACCCAGTGGCCATCTTGGTTATTAGCAGCGCTACTGAGCACCGTTTGCCAGATAGGCGCACCAGTACTTGAATTAACCTGAGCCACAAATGGTCCAGCAGCAGCATTGGCCGGCGTTGGTGGAGGCTGCATTCCACCTACCAAGTAGACTTGACCAGGTTCCCTATTATTAATGTACCCAGCCCCTAGATAATTAAATTGGGCCGATTGTGTCACCGTATTAAAAGTCGGACCTTGCCATGATCCAAGATAAACAGCGCAGGGATAAAGCTGACTACGTTGCGCATCAGCAACCTCGGCACCATTTAGTGAGGAGAAGTACCCTGGTGTACTGATATTTTTTTGACATGCTACTTCAGCTGCAACGATTGCCGGATCAACTGTAATAACGCTTGTAGTAGTTGAGTTGCTTCCCTCGCTACAACCATGCATTAAAGTTGCAGCAAGAGTAGCAATAACCAGCCAAACAATAACTTGCATGCCCAGCCCTCATGATTTACTGGTTATTTCCAATCTCAGGCGCTGCGCTAAATATATCTAGTCGAAGGAATAAACTGGTTATAGAAACTATATTCCTATATATGCATTAGGGTATGCTCGTATACCCTTGGTTTAGTACTTAAGGATCATTTCTCGTGCTCCCACCAGGACTTGAACTTGAGTCTAGGAGCTTGGATTGTTAACCCCACTTTGGCGAACTATTTAATTAAGTTAAATTATTAATTACTTCACTTCTGCGGTATTAGCAATGCAGTTGGTGAATAGCTTGGCTGCGGTAAAGTTGAATAATTAGTTGCACAGTTTGTTAATGAGCCATAGTACAAAGAGCCTATAGAAGGTGCATCTGTACTGCCATTGCAACTGGCTACTTGTAAAATATTAAGTGACCCAGCCGCCAAGACTGTGGCTGTAGAAGCTCCAACTGAAAGACCATATAAGAGGCCTCCATAACCTGGGGTAATCATCCAGGCCTGACCAGTCGGAGAAGTTAGCGCTGACTGAGCTAGAGTTTTGCCAGTAGCCTGGTCAACCATCATTACACTTTCTTGATAGTTATAACTGCTCCAGTCGGAGTTATTAAAATTACTTTGATCAATATATTGAGAGATTAAAACGCGCTTATTTGCTGGGCCAATCGACTGCAGGTAGTCGCTTATTTTCCAGTCAGGCCTACTCCATATGGTCGTTAATGCACCCGTATTTTGATCAAGTGAGATGGCCGTAACTCCACCTAATACCATGTCATACATGAAAATCAGACCATTTTCTGGATCTGCCGAGAAATTTGCTGGCACAACACTAGAGAGATTTGGTGTTACTGCATTACTAAGCATGTTAACCCCACCCCATGGGCATATGCGTCTTATTAATGTTGGGTCGTCTTGGCTTACGAGAGCAGCACAAGCAGGGGTTGTGGTCGTAGACTTTCCATTGGTTGAGAACATCACCCAGTTGCCAATAACTACTGGCGCAGCACCTTGGGTTTCTCCGGCTAATAAATAGGATGGGCTCCAAGTCATGTCTTGCGTCAGTGTATTAGTCGTTGGATTCCAGATAACTCTAAGGCCAGTTGTTAGGGCAGCAAGGTACATATATATAGTACCGTTATGGTTTACTACCGCAGGCCTTGCGCCGATAGTTTCAGTGAGCAAAAGCGATGCAATGTTCTTTAAGTTATTTGGATTGGCAGCGATAACTGTAGTGAACGGCATCGTACCTGCACATGAACCCATCGCATAATTGCCTTGCGTGGTGCATCCATTGGGTCGACTTTGCGTTTTCATTAGAATCGAACTATCAGCGGCAGGTGACAGCATAAAGCCATCGAGATTGGCATCGACAACATTTCCCCCGCCTAAAATAGGTTGCGTAACCTGCGCCACAATTTGCCCTGTATCTGGATTAAGTCTGTAGAGAGTCGCTCCAACTGCGGCTACTATTGATCCATCTGCAATGACTCCCATGCTGGGAAAGACAACCCACTGCCCTATCGGCGTAGGCAGTGAAGTGAGCCAAACTTGAGTTCCAGTCAAAGGATTAAATCGAGCAACGTAAGAACCTAGCGGATTTGCTGGAGTTACCGTTCCCGGGTTACCGGAAGTACCCCCAATCAAGAAAGCTGCATTTGGACCGCCTTGAACAACAATCTGAATACCGCCAGGATATTGGGTTGGCGACTTGTATAAAGCAACTTGGTTATTACCCGTTCTACTTCCCATAAACGTAGCACAGGGTTGTAAGCCACTGTGAACACTATCGGTTACCTCAGGAGCGCCAATTGCTGCTGCGTAATTCACATAATTATTTGCTGAATTAGCAGCGTACTGTGTAATACATGCTACTTCAGCTGCAACGATTGCCGGATCAACAGAAATTCCACTGGTAGTAGTTGAGTTGCTTCCCTCACTACAACCATGCATTAAAGTTGCAGCAAGAATAGCATTAGCTAGCCAAAAAATAGCCCTCATTTCCAACCCTCATGATTTACTGGTTATTTCCAATCTCAGACAAGGCACTAGATATATTTAGTCGAAGGAATAAACTGGTTATAGAAACTATATTCTTATATATGTATTAGGGCGTGCTGGTATACCCTTGGTTTAGTAATTAATTAAGGATTACCCCCTCCCTACAAGCGTTACTTTAAGTAACGCTCAAAAAAATACCAACCCTAGAGTTGGTATTAGATTCTTGGTGGGCCCAAGAGGACTTGAACCTGGGACCAAAGGATTCCGGTTTGTGTAGCTTTCACTACTCCCTGGACTATGCCTTTAGCTGAGATTAGGATTAATCTTAGAACGACACTTAGTAACCATCACCGCAGCTAGGCCATCATCAAACCTAAGGAATAAATCCTCATAGATGACTAGTGCCTCAACATATAGGCCATTCATATAAAGATCAAATGCTTTTTTGGTAAAGATACAAAGCTCTTTTTCAATTTCAGTTGGGGCTATCTCAGCATCACCATCCTTAATACCCATAAGCTCGTAAATTAATAACTCGCCCTTCCTGCCTTTGACAGAAATTATATCGATTGGTCGAACCCACAGCCGTTCTCCGGCTTCCCTAAAGAGCGAATGGCTAACACAAATGCCAGTGTCATAATCTTTATTGATACCCTCTAAACGAGAAGCAATATTTACCCCATCACCCATTACCGTATAACTTAGCTTCTCAGGAGAGCCAACATTACCAACTAAAACAGCATCAGCATGAAGGCCGATCCGAACGGTAAGCGGAGGCTTTTCATCTTTAATAAGGTTTTCATTTAATAACTTCATCCGACGCTGAGCCTTCACTGCAGCAACGCAAGCATGGTATGCATGGTTATGCTCTGGCAATGGTGCGCCCCAAAAAGCCATTACAGAATCACCAATAAATTTATCAACGTAGCCACCCTCTTCCTTGATGGCATTGATAAATATCTCAAAATAAGAAGAAACCCTTAATAATAATTCTCTACTAGGTGTATTTTCTGAAAGGGTTGAAAAATCCTTTAAGTCCGAAAATAACATTGTTAAGTATCGGCTCTCGCCACCAATTTCAATTGGTTCGCCAGTACTCATCAGCTGGCGAACTAATTCAGCAGGAATATATTTTTGAAAAGACCTTAACCCCTGAGCTGCAGCGACAATTGACTCACTCAGTATATTTATTTCATGAATTGGTGAATTTATCTTTGTAATATTTTCCAACCGAAAATCCTTAAGCTCACGAGTTTGATCAACCAGCTGAGCAATTGGGCGAGAAAGGCGGCGAGCGAACCAGAGCAAAGGAAAAAGAGAAAGCAAGAAGATAAAGCCTGCAACACCAAAAGCCATCAATAACGTCTGTTGTACCGCATTAGTGACATCCTTTTCAGGCATCACAATTCCGATACGCCAACTAGCTAAGGTTGGTTGGCTCAATTTACGAAAACTAGCTAGATAAGACGTGTCGGCAACCTTAAAAGAGAAGTTCTCTTTTTCATTATCAATATAATTTTGCCACCCCGACTTAATCCAGTTTTGCGGTAAATCCGATATCTTTCCTAGCCGAAAATTTCCGGAGGAAGAATCCTTGATTGATAAAAATTGCTCATCTGGAAATGCCAACAAATCACCATTAATACTCACGAGGAATGCAATTCCGTTAGTACTTACCTGCTGCTGTGCCATGAATTGGGAGAGCTCAGTTAATGGAATATTAATATTGACTACTCCAATACGCTCGCCATTTGTAAGGATGTGACGACTTCCGCTGACTACCGGGCGCTTGGTAGTGTTAGCTAAATATGGTTCACTCCAGTATGTTTGCTGCCCATCCCCAATATTTTTAAACCATGGCCGAGTACGTGGATCAAAATCTGGATTGAGTTTCTGTTCAATTCGCAAAACGCTGAATTTCGTGTCACGGTAAATAATAGTTTCATTTACTGGGATCTTATTGCGGTTAATAACACGCGTTGCTGGCTCTGGGTAAAGTCGGGCCTGTAAATAGTTACCGCGATAATCAGATAAAGACATCGACTCAATATTTGGCTGAACTTGAATAAGCTCCCATAGTAATTTTAAGAGCCTATCTTCTTGAGAAACAAAATTCGGAGTCGTCACTAGATTGCTAATGACTTGCTCTTGCATTTCAGGAACAGCAAAGAAATTAGAGACTCGTTGATTTGCTTTGCTGCTTATCTCGCTAATAATTTTATTGGCTAGGGTAATTACAGCATCTTTTGAATAAACATAGAAGGTGCCACAAATAATCAGAGTTGTAATGATGGTCAGCAATAAGTAGCACTGAACGATGCTGAAACGAAATGAGACTTTGCGCATGCAAAAACCTTTAAGTTATAAAACTTATCCTCAAGCCTTAAGATCTCTAGCAATGTTAACCTAATAAGGTTGCTTAGATTATTGTCTAATACCTTCTAATAGATGTTCTCTGCTACCTAAGCATACCTAATTACCCATTTTTGAGCGTCTGAAAGGCCGCCCCGACTGTCGTCTTAAGTGACGCTAATTAATGTGGAAATCAGAGTTTTAATGAGGTAAAGCATTCTTATATCTTACGCCTGACCGACTTTTAATGGCCAAACAGCCGGCGCTCACCACCGTTACTTAAAGTAACGCTCAAAAAATACCAACCCTAGAGTTGGTATTGTGATTATTGGTGGGGCCCAAGAAGACTTAAACCTGGGACCGAAGGATTCCGGTTTGTGTTAGTTTCCTAACTCCCTGGACTATGCCTTCACCGTATCGATTACTCGACTTAGGTGGGTGCCGTCTAGTCTCTGCACCCTCAACAGCAGTTTCATATTAAATTAACTTTACTAAATTAATACCGCTATATTAACAATCAGATTCCACAAATAACGTCCCCAGGATCATTATGGGGAGCAGAGATAGCTATCTTTGCTGCCGCCACATCCATGTCACGAGGAAGTTGAATATTATTTTTAACTGCCAATATCTCAGCCATAACACTTACAGCAATTTCCGAAGGGGTTTTGCTACCGATATAAATGCCTATTGGACCTCTCAATTTAGACAAAGATTCTTTTGTAAATCCAAAATGCTCTATTAATCTTTGATGACGAGTCGTACTATTTCTTCTTGATCCAATAGCTCCTATATAAAATGCATTTGTTTGTAAAGCGTCCAATAATGCCAAATCATCTAGCTTGGGATCATGGGTTAAGGCAACCACGCAACTACGACTATCGAGCTTCATGGCGATAACCACATCATCTGGCATATCCGAAGTAAGTGTCACACCTTTGACATTCCAGCTACCCCTGTATTCTTCTCGTGGATCACATACGGTAACATTAAAACCATTAAAGATAGCCATGATTGCTAAATACTCAGAAAGTTGTCCAGCGCCAATAATCAACATTCGAAATTCAGGTCCAAATGTATTTACTAGCTCCGTATCTGTTAATGTCAATTCCGTTGGAGTTATTACGTTTTTGAGAGAAACTACCCCATTACTTAAGTTACATTTCCTCTGAACTAAAGAGCCTTTAGTGAGCTGCTCAATTAACTCATTTAGTACGCCCACATCAATCTGAAACTCAAGTAATACCTCCAAGGTACCGCCGCAAGGAAGTCCAAAACGATGCGCTTCATCAGCCGTAATGCCATATTTTAAGAATCTGGGTGGCCCCGATGGGAATTGATCTTTTCCACTAAAAGTGCGAATGAGATCATCTTCAATACAGCCACCAGAGATACTGCCTATCACGCTACCATTTTCGCAAAGGGCCATAATTGAGCCAATGGGGCGCGGAGATGAGCCCCATGTTCTAACTACGGTAGCAAGCATGACTTTTTTTCCAGCCTTACGCCACCCTAATATCTCTCTTAAAACTATTAAATCTAAATTTTCCATAGAACCGAAGTATTGTTTAGCTTACTTTGAATCAAATCCAAATATTTGATCGCCTTGGCTTGAGTGAATTTGGACGTTAAAAGAAACAATGATTCTATCCTTTTCACCTTCATACGGCATTGCCATATGAGGAAGATATGAAGGAAATATTACTAGCTTACCTTCCTCAGGCGACATATCAATGCTATTTTTTTGAAGGTAAGTATTTCCAATATCCATATACCCACCTCCCTGCCATTGACTGTATGGCCCATAAAATCTTGTTACACCATTTGCACTACCCATTTCAGGGTGTGACATCCTTTTTACTTCATCATCGACCTGAACATAATAGACGCCAGACCACGAGCAATTACCATGTGTGTGTACGTCATGAAAAGCCATACCATTTTGAATCTGAAACCAGCAACCAATGATTTCTAATTGCAAGGACATCTTACCTTGTGGCCAGACACCAGCATTGGCAGCTCCAACTGTTTTCTGGATAGAGTCGGCAAAAAATTGGATTAGCTTACTAAACTCTGGAATATCTATTCGCTGCAGAAGTTGATCATTACTGGCATAAAACTTTTTAGGGTCGCCTGATTTGCTCTTCTCATCAAGAGAATCAGCAATACGCATAGTTTGAAAGACACGTGATAAGGTTAAATTAATATCACGCGCATCTGAACAATGATAGCTCGCAATTGGTACGGGCCAATTTGAAGTTAGCATTTCGTGACTAATCTTTGAAGTGCCATATAGACTGGTTCACTATTCCCACTTTCAACTTCTAAATGATTGGATAAATTCGGAATAGATAATTTCCACCCAGTTTTTTTCTCAAAATTTACTAAATCATCAAGAGAATCCACATCCATAATGAAATGCTCGTTTTCAGTCTGAAAGTGATCCACCATCTCAGGATGAGAATCCATGAATTTTCTGCACACCATATTTGTTCCAGCATCTAAAATTTGATTCATGGCGACACCACTAATGACAATAGGATTTCCTCTCTGATCACCAACCACAGGAAGAATAATTTCACCAGACTTACGTTTTTTAAATGCAGCAATCAATTGAGTGATATCTTGGGCATTAATCAAAGGCTGATCACATAAAGCCATAATGACTGCATCAAAGTTACCGCCCAGCATCTCTAGGCCCAGTCGTACCGAGGAAGGCTGTCCATTTTCAGGGTGAGAATTACGAGCAATTCGCACTGGGAACTGCTCTACCAATGGCTCAACTAATTCATGATAATGCCCAGTCACTACTACCACCTCATCAATACCAGCACCGCTTAATGCAATCAATTGACGATTGATCAGGGGAACACCTCCTAACTCAATTAAGGCTTTTGGCACACCTCCCATTCGCTTACCCTCTCCAGCCGCTAATAAAACAGCGCCTACCCGTACTCGAGAATAAAGTCCGCCACCCTGCTTCAAAATGCAACCCATTACGTTTCCAATCTCATAGTGTTTGAATAAACTTGATTCTGATGACCCGAAATTAAATCTACCAGCCCCTCAAGACTGCCCAAATGGCTGACCGCCATAAATCCAGATATAGCGCTCTCGCTCAAACGAATTGCTTCTGACTGAGGTTTTTGAACCGTGGGGTGTAACCAAAATATCTTAGCACCCTTATTTCTAATTGCAGTTAATGCGGCAAATGTTTGCTCTGGGGCGTCAGTGTCATACCCATCACTTAAAACAAAAACGATATCATCTCGCCCTATACCTCTAATTTTATTACCAGAGGGGCCTATTTTGCTTTTAATTAAGAAAGTTTCTAAATTAGTTGCTATTTTTGTTCCACCGCCGAATCCAAACGCAACCGAATTAATCTTCTCCTGCACTCGACCACTCTCTTTTTTCATTAAAGCTGTCACTTCAATGAGGCTAGTATGAAATACAAATACTCTTGCATTCAATATTTGACAGAAAGAACGGGCCATTCTCAAGAAAAATTGCGCATGTGATTCCATTGATTTACTGACATCAACCAAAATAAAAACTTTTGGGGGAGTAGTTTTACGCTGTTTCATATGCAATGAAATCAGCTCACCAGCATTACTCACTGCTTTACGAATAGATTTACGTAAATCAATTCTATTTGCATGAGGATGATTTTTATATTGTCGCAAGAGCTTTCGTTTTAGCCTGGCCTGTAATGGGGCAATCAAACCATCTAAGTAGCGACTATCTTCTGGCATCCACTCACCCAGAGGCTTTTCAGCTAAGGGCTCAACCTTGCTTGCGCCTCCTTGACCTTGCTCTTGCCCAGCGGCATCAGTTTCATTGTCTGCAGATCCCAGCCCAACCGTTGATCCATTTTGGCCGGGCTTGGTGGTTCCAGCTTCACCTTTAATTTCTTGAATCAACTCAGGTAAAGATTTTCCTTGTTTTTTTTGACCTGACGACTTTGTGCTTCCTTTTAGTTTTTTTGGAAACCAGTAACTCTCAAACAACATTGGAAATTGCTCCCATTGCTTATGAGATGAGGAAGCAAGAGCACGCCAATATTTTTCGATTCGCCTATAGTCTTGGACACCAGCTAAAAGAGCGATTTGAATAATCGCATTTAATTCCGAAAGGCCAATAACATAACCGCTCTCTCGGAGGTGAGCTACAAATTGCCTGATTTCTTCCGTGGGTTTTGGTGAAGTAAACATCAATCTGGATGTCAAAAGAAATTACTTTCTTGAAGTAACGACCCCAGCATCGATGCCAACACGATTTCCAGAGCCCATTAACTTAGATAGTACTTGTGTAGATACCTGCCATTGATCATTTCGAGTCTTTAATAAAGCTGAGAGAGTGCCAACAAATTCCTCCGGAGTTTCAGGTAATTTTTCTAATTTACGTGCGCACAAAAGTCTAATCCAATCTAGTGTTTCTGCAATACCCGGTGTGTAATCTAAGTCTTCTTTTCTCAACTGATGTACAAAGATAACGGCTTGTTGCAAAAGCTCTAAATTAGCTTCCGGTATGAGTGTTTGGACAATGGTCAACTCTCGCGGGATTGATGGGTAATCCACATAGTGGTACAGACATCTCCTACGCAAAGCGTCAGATAAATCTCTCGTACCATTACTTGTTAATATAACCAAGGGACGCGTAATTGCTTTTATTGTTCCTAGCTCCGGAACGGTAATCTGAAACTCCCCTAATACCTCTAGAAGATAAGCCTCAAAAGCCTCATCAGTTCGGTCGATTTCATCAATCAATAAAACCGAGGGCACGGGGGAAGTAATAGCTTGCATTAAGGGACGCTGAAGTAAAAACTCCTGACTAAATAATTCATTTCTTAGCCCAGATTTATCTCCGCCCTCCGCCTCTCTGAGTCGTATTTCTAATAGTTGACGACTGTAGTTCCACTCATAAACTGCTTGATTTAAATCTAAAGATTCGTGGCACTGTAAGCGAAATAAAGGCCTATTGAGACCAACTGAGCAAGCATGAGCGATAGCGGTTTTTCCAACGCCCGCTTCACCTTCAAGCAGTAAGGGTCGATCAATTGTCAGTCCCATCCAAACCATCTCAGACAGACTATCGTCAGCTACATAAGATGATTTAGCAAGGAGCTCAGATATGTCCTGAACATTCATCAGCTTTTTTTACCAACTAAGCCTTTGAAGAAATCCTTAATAAGCATCCAAGCAATTGCAAGGCCGTTTAACTCAGTATGTGGTGCTTTAGGAGCAGCAGCATTATTTATAATGGGGGCTGAGTCTGCATGACTAGTATCAACAGGTGCATTTACGGTTGTGAGAGCCTGCGCTTTTATAGAAAAATTGTCAGCAAATTGCTTCAAAATCATATCGGAAACTGAGGTCATCATACGACCGCCAAACTGAGCAAATTTGCCATTGACAATGACACCTGCTTTGCCAACCAAGTTAGTAGTTCCATCAGCCTGAGCCAATAAACTGGCAGTCAGTTGCATTGAGGCTGATGACCCACCCTTGTCTGCACCTTTACCAAGCATGCGGATTTCTTTTTTTGCAGGATCAATGCCCTGCACCTCAATATCGCCTGCAAAGGCCGCTGTTGCAGGACCTACTTTAACTTTGACGCTCCCCTTGTAATTAGAGTCATCTATTTTTTCGGTAATTGAGGCTCCTGGCATACAGGTAGCCAGATCAGTAATGTTGGATAAAACCTCCCAGCAATTTTCAATGCTGGCAGGGATGGGATATTGCTTATCAATGGTGACTTCCATTACCGATCTCTATCTTAATTTAGGTTTAAGCCATGCTTTTTTAACTCTTTCCAAATTCGGAACGAGGTATG
>CAILUH010000065.1 GCA_903837335.1 uncultured beta proteobacterium
GGCACATTTGTTATTCCTGTTGAAAAACGTATCGGTGGGCCCTGGATCTTTCGCTTTCTTGAAAAAGATAGTGCTGAGTTTGTGCCGATGTCGACCCAAGTAGTGAAGAGAAAATTAATACAATCTTCTGAACCATGGGCCCATTGGTTAACAGCGGGGAAAATAAATGTTCAGTTGCTCCAAATTAATCGGGTTATTCAGGCCGGGGACTATAGCTTCTACAGCAAATACTTTCTTGATCCAGAACAGTTTCCAATTATTGCTAATACCCCAGTAAAAGAATTAAATAGTGCTAATTTTGCTGGATTAATTCAGGATCATTACCAAATTCACCTGGAAAGAATTGATCGAACGATTCAATGCATTACCTTGCCAAGCACGATCAATCAACTCTTAGACCAGCCAAAAAATACCAAAGGTGTGCTAGTTGAGATTATGGCAAGTGGGCAGCGTTCGAAACCGATTTTTTATCAGCAACTCTTTTTACCGCCCAATGGGCCAAGGCTCTTTTTTGGCCAAAGTGGCACTTAAAGTCGATTAATTAAGTCTTTTCTTTGCTTACGCATGAAAATAATCCATCCGCTCCCCCTAAACCAAAAAAACTTTCAGCCCTTTGGTAAGGTTATTTCCTTTGCGCACCTCGATCACTATCCCATTAATCAAGGTACTACGGAACGTTACCATGCGATTTCAGAAATTGATGTTGGCGACGGAGATAGCAAGGCAATTATTAGCTTATTTCGTGGGCAACCGTTTGCCATACCATTTACTCTACGATTAATGGAGCGACATCCCCTGGGAACCCAAACGTTTATACCCACCAACAATCAAACTAGCGACCAATATTTAATTGTCGTTAGCAAACCCCATTTAGAGTCAGAAGTAGACATCGTCAATAATCTTTGTGCCTTCATTGCGAGTAATGGTGCTGGAGTCACCTATAACAAGGGGGTTTGGCATCATCCACTCATTAGCTTAAATAAAGAGAGTGATTTTATTGTGATCGACCGTGCCAATATGCAGAATAACTGCGATGAAATTCAACTAAGCCAGCAAGTCATCATTGATAGTGCATAAAAGGCCAATTAAAAAACTAAAAATTCAGGCCAAGCCATTCTTTAACTTGTGAATGTAAATCACCCGTAAATTTAGCTTGATCACCCGAGGCGGTAATAGCGCCCAGGCTTAATACAAATATGGTTTGCGACATACGCACCACACGACGTACGTTGTGATCAATTAATAAAACGCCAATACCTCTCTCGGTAAAACGATCTAGCCAGAGAAAAACTTCTTCAGCAACCTTAGGCGACAAACCAATACTAGGCTCATCAACTAAACATAATTTGGGCTGTAAAATCCATGCCTTCGCAAACTCAAGTTGCTTTTGCTGGCCGCCAGATAGCTCACCAGTAGCCTGCCCTAGTTTATCTTTGAGCGCTGGAAATAATTCAATTACCTCTTCATAACGTGATTTCCAGACATCTGCAAATAATTGCATGCGTGACTGAATCGGCAGCAAAAGATTTTCGCGCACAGTTAAAAATGGAAATAGGCTCGACTCTTGCGGAATACAGCAAATTCCCAAGTCAATTAAGTGGTGCGGCTCAAGATGGTTAATATTTTTATTATCATAAAAAATATCGCCTGCTTTAGGATGCAAAAAACCACAAATAGTTTTAACCAAGGTTGATTTACCGGCTCCATTAAGGCCGATTAGACCGCTAATTTCACCAGCTTTCACCTGTAAAGAAACGTCCCGCAATACGTCGATGTCTTTCGCATACCCCGCAGTTACCGATTGCAATTCAAGCAAATATTCAGCCATGATCACCACCTAAATAAGCCTCAATGACGTTCGGGTCTTCAAGTACTAGACGGGTACTGCCTTGCGAAATAATTCTCCCCGTATTCATGCAAATAGATTCATGGCATAAGCTTTTTACAATTGGCATATCGTGACTTACCAAGAGAAAGGTTTGGCCATTCTGATTGCGCGTACGAATAAATTCTGCCATGGTCTCTCTCATGACGGGATGTACGGCAGCAAAAGGCTCATCTA
>CAILUH010000066.1 GCA_903837335.1 uncultured beta proteobacterium
CTTGATCCGCAATCTGCCAATGTGGTTGCCGGGGGTAAACGGCCATTTCACACCATCATTCCTGCTTTCCTTACCCGCAATGATGGCGGCAAGATTTTCCCGCAAATGAGTTTTGGGGTCATGGGCGGCGATATGCAACCCCAAGGCCATTTACAAACCTTAGTCCGGATGATGACGTATCAACAGCAACCCCAGGCTGCCTGTGACGCACCGCGCTGGAAGGTGAACCGCGATTTCACCTTAGATGTTGAGTCGAACATGAACCCCGCCACCGTAGCTGGCCTCATTGCCATGGGTCACACCCTGAAAAAGATTGATGATCCCTATATGGACTTTGGCTCAGGACAGTTTATTTGGCGCTTAAGTGATGATCTGGAAGATGGCTATATTGCCGCTAGCGATAGTCGGCGCGATGGCTTGGCAGCTGCATATTAAGGCTGTGAAACAGTTGAAATAGCACAATCAGGCGCCAACACCGTTAAAATAGGCGGTTTGCTATAAAACATTCCTATTTAGAAGGTTATCGTGCTGTCAGCATCTAATATTACTATGCAGTTTGGGGCTAAGCCCTTGTTTGAAAATATCTCAGTTAAATTTGGTGGCGGTAACCGCTATGGCTTAATTGGCGCTAACGGTTGTGGCAAATCCACCTTCATGAAAATCTTGGGCGGCGATCTCGAGCCCACGAGCGGTAATGTCAGCCTAGACCCTAATATTCGTTTGGGCAAGTTACGCCAAGATCAATTTGCTTTTGAGGATGTGCGCGTGCTTGACGTCGTGATGATGGGTCATGAAGAAATGTGGCAGGCAGCAGCTGAACGCGACGCGATATACGCTAACCCCGATGCAAGTGATGAAGACTATATGCACGCTGCTGAGCTTGAAGCGAAGTATGCTGAATATGGCGGCTACACTGCAGAAGCGAAAGCTGGTGAGTTATTGCTCGGCATTGGTATCCCCATTGAGCAACACAATGGCCCGATGAGTAATATTGCGCCCGGCTGGAAATTACGTGTCTTGTTAGCGCAAGCACTTTTTTCTGATCCCGATGTGCTACTCCTCGATGAGCCGACGAATAATTTAGATATTCACTCGATTCATTGGCTTGAAGAAGTATTAAATAATTTTAATAGCACCATCATCATTATTTCCCATGATCGCCATTTTTTAAATGAAGTGTGTACGCATATGGCCGATATGGATTTTGGTACGCTGAAAGTGTATCCCGGTAATTATGATTCTTATATGCTAGCGTCGGTACAAGCGCGGGCCCAGCAAATGGCCTCGAATGTAAAGGCCAAAGAAAAGATTGCAGAACTACAGGCTTTTGTGAGTCGCTTCTCAGCGAACGCTTCAAAGGCTCGCCAAGCGACATCGCGACAGCGGCAGTTAGAAAAGATCGAGATCACTGAAATTAAACCCTCTTCACGACAAAACCCGTTCATTCGCTTTGACTCGGAAAAGAAATTGCATAACATGGCAGTTGAGTGCAATGGCCTAACTAAAGATTTTGATCGGACTATTTTTAAGAACTTTAAATTAGGTGTCCGTGCTGGCGAGAAAATTGCCATTATTGGTCAAAATGGCGCCGGTAAAACAACCTTACTAAAAACAATTTTAAGTAAACGCTTTAACGGTCTACAGGCCGATAAAGGTGATGTGAAATGGGCTGAAAATGCGAATGTGGGCGTGATGCCACAAGATACCAGTGAGTTATTTCCTCAAGAAACAACCTTGATGGAGTGGATGAGTGGCTATCGCAATACCGGGGATGATGATCAGGTAGTGCGTGGTACCTTAGGTCGCTTGTTATTTTCTGGTGACGATATTGGGAAGTCGGTCAAGGTCTTATCCGGCGGCGAGAAGGGGCGGATGATTTGGGGACAACTTATGCTCCAAAAGCACAATGTGTTGGCGATGGACGAACCCACCAACCATATGGACATGGAATCGATTGAAAGCCTCCAAATTGCCTTAGAAAAATATGAAGGCACGCTACTCTTTGTTTCGCACGATCGTGAGTTTGTTTCAGCCCTAGCCAATCGTATATTGGAGGTTAAAATGGACGGATCAGTGGTTGATTATTCTGGTACTTA
>CAILUH010000067.1 GCA_903837335.1 uncultured beta proteobacterium
AACCATTTGATTGCATTGTGGCGTTAAGAGGATTAATCTTTAGAATCCCGTATTTTATCGGTATTACTTGTCTTTAGCCAAAATGGAGAATTTATGTTTGGAACCATCCCAGAATTTAATCAAAGCCTAGAGATGTTGAAAAATATGTGGGGACAAGGCGTGGCCGGACAAAATGTGGGTCAATTTCCTTTTACCGCTGATATGAATAAGGCTTCTAGCGGCTTTAATGGGGCGTTTACGGGCCTTGATATCGCTGAAATTGAAAAACGCATTAAAGATCTTAAAAGCGTAGAAAACTGGTTAAATCTGAATTTAAACGTCTTAAAATCTACCATTCAAGGCCTTGAAGTTCAGCATGCGACGCTCTTAGCGCTGCGCTCTTTTGGTGAGGCGATGGGTTCGGCACAGGAAGCTGCCATGGACAATGTGAATAAAGCAACAACTGCAGCCGCAGCTGCTGCCGCATCCACAGGGAATGCAGCGACTAGCGGACGGAAAACTGCCAAACCCCGGCGGAAGCCTTCCGCGTAAGCTTTCCCAAGCGCCAAAGATGATTCAAGTGGGCAATTGCTTCGCCCATGGCAAAAGTCATTTGATGGGTATCTAAAGCACGTTTAAATAAAATAGGTACTAAGTCTCGCGCTGTAATTGGCTCATGACATGCGTTTATGGTGTCAGCCAAGCGATCAACATGGTGTTCTTGTAATTGCTGAATGCGAACATGTAAGCCAGTGAACGGCTTGCCATGCGAGGGCAAAACTAAGGTGTCTGCGGGTAACTGGGCAAATAAAGCCAAGGAACGTAAAAATAATCCCAAAGGGTCTGCATCGGGATCAGCATCATAAACGCTGATGTTGGTAGAGATGCGCGGTAAAACCATATCGCCCGAGATAAAAACGCCTAATTTTGCGCAATACAGGGTGGCATGTTCAGGGGCGTGCCCATAACCCATTTGTACCTGCCAAAGATGGCCGCCAATGGTGATGACATCGCCCTCCATCAAGCGCCGATAGCGAGGTGGCATGCCTGGCACCATCCTGCTGTAGTAGTCTGAGCGGCCCCGAATTAATGCTAAGTCTTCTGCGGAATTTAAGCCATGTCGCTCAAGGTGGTCTGCCGATCCGCCGCTACCCATTTTTGCGCCAATTGCGGCGCCACCCTCTTTATTGCTTAACCACTGAGCGGTTAAATAATCTGCCATAGACATCCACAAGAGCACTTGCCACCGCTCGCAGAGCCATTTTGCTAGCCCCACATGATCTGGGTGCATATGGGTCACAATGACTCGTAACACAGGCAAACCCGCTAATTGAGTTGCAAAAATGGTTTCCCAGGCAGCCTGGGTCTCGGCATTGCTGATACCACAATCAATGATGGTCCAGCCCTCGACCCCCTCGATTGCATCTCGCAAAAGCCATAAATTAATATGGTCCAGCGCAAATGGCAGGCCCATTCTCAACCAACGCACGCCCGGAGCTACTTCTAGCGTTTCACCTAAGGGTGGCAGAGCATCCCCTAGGGGGTAATGGATTTGAGGAGTAGTCAAGTTTGGCGCGCTTCGATTAAGCTTAATGGCATGAGCCATTTTCCCAAATTATTGTCATCGCAGGTTGCTTTCGATATGGCGCAATCGCTTTTGGCCGGATTTCAACGCCATTACAGTATTTTCCGCGAGGCTGGAACTGCTGCGAAAGCCTGCTTTGAAGCACAAGATTGGTTTGGGGTAAGTCAATTACAGCGGAATCGTATTGATTATTACGACCAACGCGTACAAGAAACGGTAGAAGTTTTAGAAGATGAGTTTGATGCACAAAATTGTTCCGATGAAGTATGGCAGCAAGTGAAATTACATTACATTGGTTTAGTTTCTAATTTACACCAACCCGAGTTGGCGGAAACGTTTTTTAATTCTGTGTGTACGCGAATCTTACGCCGCGAGTATTTTAATAACGATTTTATTTTTGTACGTCCAACCATTTCAACTGAATACTTAGAAAACGATGAAGTTCCTAATAAGCCAACGTATCGTACTTATTACCCAGAAAATCGCGCCGGTCTTAAACAAGTACTTAAAGATTTACTACTTAGTTTCCAATTTAAAACGCCGTTTGAAAACTTAGCGCGAGATATTGAATTATTAAATCAATGTGTGAATGAAGAATTGCAGGGCACTACGACTCAAGCAGATTTTCAAATTCATGTCTTAACTGGACTATTTTTTCGCAATAAAACTGCCTTTATTATTGGCCGAATTATTGATGGCGAAAAAGTTATTCCCTTGGCGATCGCCCTCATGCATAACGCCACTGGTCAACTCTATATTGATGGGGCATTGTTAGCTGAAGTCGATTTGCGACTCATATTTAGTTTTACCCATAGTTATTTTTTAGTCGACATGGAAGTGCCTTCGGCCTACGTGACTTTTTTACGTAATTTGTTACCCCACAAACCCCGCGCCGAACTTTACAACATGCTTGGACTACAAAAGCATGGCAAGAATTTGTTTTACCGCGACTTCCAACATCATTTACAACACTCAAGTGATTTATTTCGGATTGCACCTGGCATTGAAGGTTTGGTGATGCTGGTATTTGATTTGCCTAGCTATCCGTATGTTTTTAAGATGATTAAAGATTACTTTCCGCCGCCCAAAGAAACCACCCGTGAACTTATTATGGCGAAATATCAATTGGTTAAACAACATGATCGGGTCGGTCGCATGGCGGATTCACTGGAATTTTCTGATGTGGTTTTTCCGCTTGCGCGTTTTACGCCGGAATTAGTTGCTGAAATTCAAGCGCAGTGTGCCTCCTTGCTGCAAATTAGAAAGGGGCTTGATGGCATAGAGGAATTAGTGATAAAGCATGTCTATATTGAGCGGCGCATGACGCCTTTAAACCTCTGGCTGCAGAATGGTAGCGATGCAGAAATAGAGCATGGCGTTCTGCAATATGGCAATGCCATTAAAGAATTAATTGCCGCTAATATTTTTCCTGGTGATTTGCTTTATAAAAATTTTGGGGTTACGCGCTATGGCCGGGTCGCTTTTTATGACTACGATGAAATTGAATATTTAACTGCCTGTGAAATTCGTCATGTTCCAAAAGCCCGTACCGAGGAAGAGGAGTTATCGGGTGAGCCTTGGTATCCAATCGGCTCAAAAGATATTTTTCCAGAAACCTTTCGGGTTTTTTTACTCGGTGATCAGCGGGTTAAACAGTTTTTTCTTAAACATCACCCTGATTTTTTTGACCCCGAAATGTGGCGCGCCCATCAAACGCATTTACGGGCTGGGGCATATCCACATATTATTGAATATGATGCTGATAAACGTTTTATAAATCGGTTTAAATCCTCCCCATGAAAAGGAGCCACGCTACACCCATTGCCTCGCCCTGTATTAATTGGTGTGAAATGAATCCTGCTAATGGCTTTTGTCGCGGCTGCTTTCGTACGCTGGAAGAAATTACCGCGTGGTCGAGCGCCAATGAAGTTGAGAGACAACGCATTTGCCTACGCTTACCTGAGCGTAAAGCCAACGATGTTGCCAATTAACTTTGGCGTCACCAAAACACCAGTGCAGACTTTTTCTTAGCGATTCACATCCACAATTAAGCGGCCACGAATTTTTCCGGCAATTAAATCGGCGGCTAGCGGAATAGCTTCGGCCAAGCTAACTTCGTGGGCAATGGTATCGACGATGGTGAAATCGCAAAGCTGGCTTAATTGTTCCCAAGCCAAAATTCGTTTTGCTTTTTCAACCGTCACACTATTGATGCCATATAAAGTAATGCCGCGCAAAATAAATGGGGCTACCGTGGTTGGAAAATCCATGCCTTGCGCTAAACCACAAGCTGCAACTGCACCATTACTTTTAACTGCCGCACACGCATTGGCTAAGGTATGACTGCCTACGCTATCGATGACTGCGGCCCAACGCTCTTTCGCCAGGGGCTTCCCTGGCTCTGACAAACTGGCCCGCTCAATGACCTCACTTGCGCCCAAGCGTTTTAAATACGCGCTTTCTTCTGATCGACCACTACTAGCAACTACCGTAAAACCCAGTTTATTCATGAGCATCGTCGCAAAACTACCTACCCCCCCTGCTGCCCCAGTGACTAAAACTTCGCCAGCGCTGGGCTTTAAGCCATGTTGTTGCAAGGCCATGACACACAACATAGCGGTATAGCCAGCCGTCCCAATTGCAAGGGTTTGTTTTGGGGTGATGCCTTTGGGTAGGGGTAAGAGCCATTCGGCCTTAACCCGCGCCTTTTGCGCTAAACCGCCCCAATGCCCCTCTCCTACCCCCCAGCCATTGAGGATTACCTGATCTCCGGGTTGATATTCTGGACTACTACTTTCGAGCACCTCGCCAGCAAAATCGATTCCTGGAACCATGGGAAATACCCTGACAATAGGCCCTTTACCGGTAATAGCGAGGCCATCTTTATAATTTAAGGTGGAATAGAGTACTTTGACCAACACTTCACCGGCCGGCAAAGTTGTTTCGTCTAGTTCAGCTAGGTCGGCACGATAGCCTTTTTCGTCTTTATTAATCCATATCGCTTTAAACATTAAAATTCCTTAAATTTCACAACTTTACTTAAACGGTTTATTCTACGTGCACGATTGAATATGAGGTTTGTCATGAAAAAAATTCTACTCTTCACCGCCGCCTTTAGCAGCATCTTGCTAAGCGCTTGTTTTTCAACCGAATTAAGCATGTCTATGGGTAATATGCGACTCATTAATTCCAGCGCCGACCCGCAAGATGTGATGAATTTTGCCACCAAAGTCTGTAAAAACGATTTTTATCTGGGAGCTAGTTTTCTTTCAAAAAATAGCAAAGAGTATCGGTTTAAATGCGTAAAAGCTGAAGATAACGAAGTGTTAACCCCCATACCCGGCACCGTAATTCCTACCGGCGAACCGATAACAAGCCCTGCCGCTGTTAATAAATCATAACGAAGCTACCCTAGCAATAATGTATGTCTAGTTCTTTAATGAGTAGCCCCCCTTCAACTGAGGAGCTACGTCAGGGTTTTGCAGCCTTTCCCACTGGCGTTACGGTAATTACTGGGCTTGATGCTGGGCAGGCGCCAATCGGCATCACGGTTAGCTCCTTTAATACGGTTTCACTCAACCCGCCGTTAATTTTATGGTCGATTACGAAGCAATCTCCCTTAGCGGCTGCTTTTGCAGTGGGGGCTAAACACATCATTCATGTCTTGAATCATGCTCAAGAAGAGCTAGCCATTACCTTTGCAAAGCGCAGTACCAATCAATTTACTCACGTAAATTATCAACTCAATCGCAGCGGCATCCCCTTCATACAAGATTGTGCAGCCCATTTTGAATGTGAAACCGTGGCTGTATATCCGGGCGGCGATCACCTCATTATTCTGGCCGAAATTCATGATCTTGCGCATGACCTAACTAAGGCTCCACTGCTGTTTCATCGCAGCCAACTATCGGG
>CAILUH010000068.1 GCA_903837335.1 uncultured beta proteobacterium
CCGCATTTTAAAAAATGGTATGAAAAAATTGGCGCTCGCCCTGCAGTTCAACGTGGCGTACAAGTGCTTGCAGAATTTCGTAAGCCACTAACCAACGCTCCCGCAAAAGATCAGCTCTTTGGCATCACCCCAAAGCAGAAAAGCTAAGCCAAGATAAACTAAGTTACATAACGATTAATGCCGTAATTATTTAATAGAAAGTATGCCGTGAAAATTCAATCAGTCGGAATTATCGGCGCAGGCACCATGGGCAATGGTATTGCTCAGGTTTGTGCGGTTGCAGGTCTTGAGGTCGTGATGATCGATATGAATGATGCTGCGGTAGAGCGCGGTATAGAGCAAATCAATACCAGCTTAGATCGTCTCATCAAAAAAACTGTGCTTACCGTTGCTGCGAAAGAAATGGTCCAGCAAAAAATAAAAGGTAGCACTAGCTATAACGATCTTGCTGGGCTATCAATCATCATTGAAGCGGCCACTGAAAATCAGGCAATTAAAGAAAAAATTCTCCAGCAAATTGATGAGATTGTTAGCGCCGAAACGATTATTGCCACTAATACCTCTTCACTTTCAATTACTAAACTCGCAGCCTTAAATTCCAATCCAGCGCGTTTTATCGGCATGCATTTTTTTAATCCACCGCCCTTAATGGCTTTGGTTGAGGTAATTCGCGGTCTACAAACTAGCGATGCCACTCATGATGCGGTAATTGAAATGGCCAAATATATTGGTAAAGAACCGATCACCGTAAAAAATTCACCTGGCTTTGTGGTGAACCGCATTTTGTTGCCGATGATCAATGAAGCATTTTTTGTGCTGGCTGAAGGTTTAGCGAGCGCTGAAGATATCGACGCGGGCATGAAATTGGGTTGCAATCAACCCATTGGCCCCTTGGCATTGGCCGACTTAATTGGCCTAGATACTTGTCTGGCTGTCATGCAGGTTTACTTTGAAAACTTTAGTGATTCAAAATATCGGCCTTGCCCCCTCCTCCAAGAGTTAGTGGCGGCCGGCTACTTGGGTCGCAAAACAGGTCGTGGCGTGTATCAATATGCCACTTAAAGTAGTACGCATTCTGGGTTACGCAGGCCTCTTACCGTTTATTGGCTTAGCCTTGGTAACACAATTGGGCTCAACGCCGAATAATTTTCTGGCTGCTGAATCATTAGCTGGGTATGGTGCAGTCATTGTGGCATTTTTAGGTGCAATCCATTGGGGCGCTAGCTTGCGCTTAATCAACACCACTCCCTCTACTGCCACAAGGTGGAGCGAACGCAATGCCTGGGTGTGGGGTGTGATTCCGGCATTAACTGCTTGGCTCGCCTTGCATCTTTATATTCCCGTGGCGCTGCTCATTTTGGCAGCGCTATTACTGATTCAGTTGGTCATTGATAAAACTACTTACCCGCACTACTTCAGCAATGAAGTTGCTTGCCGAGTGTTCCTCCAGATGCGCACCCATCTCACTTTCGTAGCGATGGCTTGCTTAGCCTGGAGTGCTAACGTGATTCTGCTGAATTAAATGGTATGGGCGAGCTCTTTGATACGCAGCCACCGCCACCATTAGCCGAGGCTTTACGCCCCAAAACAATTGACGCCGTAATTGGTCAGACCCATTTATTGGCGGCCGGCAAACCCCTGAATCTCGCCTTTGCTTCAGGTCAACCACACTCGATGATTTTATGGGGGCCACCAGGCGTAGGTAAAACCACGTTAGCGCGACTGTCTGCGCAAGCCTTTCAACGCGACTTCATTGCCATCTCTGCAGTTTTAGCGGGTGTGAAAGAAATTCGCGAAGCCATTGAACGCGCCCAGCAAACCATGGCGCAATTTGGACGCCAAACCATTTTATTTGTCGATGAAATTCACCGCTTTAATAAAAGTCAACAAGATGCACTCTTGCCTCATGTTGAATCGGGTCTCTTTACTTTTATTGGTGCGACCACCGAGAATCCTTCCTTCGAAGTCATTTCAGCACTACTATCCCGTGCGCAAGTCTATGTACTCAAACCACTCAGCAGCGATGAGCTTAAGTTACTCTTAACCCGGGCTCGCGCTGCTGCACTCCCCGATATTGCCTTTGATAGTGCCGCCATTGAAGCTTTAGTGGCACATGCCGATGGTGATGCGCGCCGCTTACTCAATTTAGTCGAACAAATGCGCAATGCCCTCTCGGCCCCGGGCTGTGATGTCAAACAAATTGATCAAGCTTATGTACAAAATACCTTGGCGAGCAATATCCGGCGCTTTGATAAGGGTGGTGATCAGTTTTATGATCAGATTTCTGCCTTGCATAAATCTGTGCGCGGCTCACATCCTGATGCCGCGCTCTACTGGTTATGCCGCATGCTAGATGGCGGCGCCGACCCGCGTTACTTAGCACGGCGAATTGTGCGCATGGCTTGGGAAGATATTGGCTTGGCCGATCCCCGCGCCATTCAATTGGCGAACGATGCCGCGCAAACCTATGAGCGACTAGGCTCACCCGAAGGTGAATTAGCCCTTGGTCAAGCAGTTGTATATTTAGCAGTTGCGGCTAAAAGTAATGCGAGTTACAACGCCTATAACGCCGCGCGCGCCTTTGTCGCGGGCGACCAAAGTCGTGAGGTACCAATCCATTTACGGAATGCGCCCACCAAGCTGATGAAAGAGCTGGGACATGGACATGCCTACCGTTACGCGCACGATGAGCCTCATGCTTATGCTGCAGGTGAAACCTATCTACCCACTGGGATGCCAGAGCCCCACTGGTATGAGCCAGTTGAGCGCGGCTTAGAAACCCAAATTGCCGAAAAAATGGCTTTTTTACGCCAATTGGACGTAGACGTTAAGAAATAAGCAATTGCCGAAAAACTCCCCTATACTGTATAAAAATACAGTATATGCAAAATTCATTTATTAGCCCCAAATACCCACTGCAAGCGCGTCGTTTTCCGCTTTATGCTTGCCCAGCCCCCGCAGGCTTTCCCTCGCCCGCCGCCGATCATTACGATAAACGCCTAGATCTGAATGAGCATTTGATTTTGCATCCCGAAGCGACTTTTTTTCTACGTGTTAAGGGCGACTCGATGATTGGTGCTGGCATTCACGATAACGATTTACTGGTGATTGATCGCTCAGTCGAGCCTACCCATGGCCGCGTTGTCATTGCCGTTATTGACGGCGAACTCACGGTTAAGCGTCTCCATCGACAGCGCGGCAAAATTATTCTCCAAGCAGATAACCCCAAGTATCCAGACCTCGTTATCGCTGCTGATCAGGAATTACAAATTTGGGGCGTGGTATCGCACGTGATTCACAAACCATAACCC
>CAILUH010000069.1 GCA_903837335.1 uncultured beta proteobacterium
CCACTGCTCATCGGTAAGGATGTAACTAGCTGCATTCCCTACTTGAGTTGATATTGGCTGGCTAGCGTCTACATCAATTAACCCATCCTCATTTTCTGGCAAGTCATGCCAATGAATTTCATCTAAACTCAAATGAAAAGCTAGGCGGTCCTGCAATTTAATATTGGCTCGCTCTTCAGCATCAATGCCTTCGTCTAAGGCAACAATCCCGAAATGACAAGGCAATAGATGGCTTTGACCATCACGCTCAAGGCGCAACTGTCCTTGATCTAAGGCCATACTAATGCGCGATGCCACATTAACGTCAACCCGTTCGGCCATCGGCAATAACAGAATCTGTCCATCGCTATTGGCCAACACACCGCTTCTAAACACGGGCTTACCAGTATGAATGGTAGCTTCTAAATCGAGTCCGCCCAATAAATTTTCATCGCTAATACCCAAGGGAATTCGACGTAAGGGGGTCTTGAGACCCGCTTGCTGAGCCAAGGTTTGTAAATAATGAAGCCATCGTTCTCTAACGGGGCCAGCTCGCGCGCGCAAAATAATGCCGCCAAAACCATGGGGATTGCTAACGAGAATGTGTGCTACTAAAAGTGCACGCAACCACAGCGCAAGACTCATGCAGGGAATACTTCAGCTAAAGCGCGCTCAATTCGAACTGCTGAACTGGAATCATCTAAAGGGTTGCGTCTTAAACGGTGCTGTAAAGCAGGAATTGCAATCGCCTGCAAATCTTCTAGGGTTGCTTTATTTTTACCACCTAGCGCTGCTACTGCACGTGCGGCACGCAATAAAGTGAGTTCGCCACGTAAGCCATCAGTACCGAGATGACTGCATAAAGTTGAAGCCTGCTCTAATAATTTATCGTCAACTTTAATATGCGGTAATTTCTTGCGTGCTAATTCGAGCGCTTTACGAATAGCCTCTTCTTGTTCTTCCCATTCGGCAAGGAAAGCAATTGGATTGCGCTCAAAGGCATCGCGGCGTTTAATAATGGTGACTCGTTCTTGCATGCTAGTGGGGGTTTTCACTTCAACTGCCAGACCAAAGCGATCTAGTAGTTGAGGTCTTAACTCGCCCTCCTCTGGATTGCCGCTGCCAACCAAAACGAATTTAGCGGGATGTCGAATACTTAAGCCCTCTCGCTCAACTACGTTTTCGCCTGAGGCTGCCACGTCGATTAGTAAATCAACCAAATGGTCATCGAGTAAATTGACTTCATCGATATACAGAAAGCCGCGATTTGCGCGCGCTAATAAACCCGGATCAAAGGCTTTTTCTCCTAAAGTTAACGCTTTCTCAATATCTAAAGCGCCAACTACACGATCTTCGGTAGCGCCTAAGGGTAAATCGACCACTGGAACATTACGTTTAATGGTTTTTAATTTAACTGGCTTGCCTTTTTTTCCGGCGGCGATTTGTCTCGCATTAAGGGCCTGCAGATTGGCGCGCAAGCCATCACAATAAAAACAGAGTCCTGCTGGTGCCAAGGGATCGCAGCCATAAGGACAGTCGGCAACTGCATCCATCGGCGGCAATAATGCAGCTAAAGCGCGGACTGCAGTTGACTTGCCCGTACCCCGATCGCCCATCACTAAAACACCACCAATTGCTGGCTCGAGCGCCGCGACCAAAATAGCACGCTTCATGTCTTCTTGTCCAACGATCGCTGAAAACGGATAGTACCGCGCCATACTGCTTCTCCTAAAAATCAAACTTAATTAAGTCGCCTCTAAACCAACTAATTTTGCCGTGTATTCCCACAATTTATTCGCCAGTGATTCACTATTGGCTTTCATGGAAAGTGCTTGGGCAAATGGCTGTCGAATGGCTGAATTACGATTTCCCCAACTCCAATGTACCCCTGATTGACTAAACTGCGCATCGGCTACAACTTGGGCAACCCGCTCGCCTGCTAATTCCTGGGTTACATAACCTTTGGTAATATTTTTTTGAAACCAAGGAAAAATCTTCTGAAAGAGGGGCGGCGTATCACGGAATAATGCCGTTTCTGCAACACACCCTGGATACAAGGTATTAAAAATAATGCCCGTGTTGGCGTGATACCGCTTTTGCATTTCCCGATTCATCACCATATTGCATAACTTACTATCTTTATAAGCTTTTCCAGGCTTAAATGCTTTGCCATTAATCATTGCAATGGGAGACTTAAAGCCGGCCGCTAAGCCCTGTAGATTACCTAAGTCTGCTGGTGCTGGAATAGGCACCTTACCACCAAACTCTGCTGAGTTCGCCGTCACTGTGCCCAAGGTGATGAGGCGTGCAACGTGTTTAGCATCTGCAGCAAATTGTAAATAGGGAATTAATAAACGGCTCAATACGTAGTGGCCAAAGTAATTAGTCGCCACACTAATTTCATAGCCCTGGGGGGAGCGGAGTGGCTCTTTGAGTAAAGGTAAGTAAGTGGCGGCATTACATACCAGTGCATTCAAGGATTGATGCGTCGCTTGAAAACGCTTCACAAATTGATTCACTGAATCAAGATCACCTAAATCGATCGGCCAAATTGTAAATTGGTCTGGCGAAAATTGATGGCTGATTGCTACCGCATTCATTTTCTCGCTATCGCGCACCGCTAAGATTAATTGCCAATTGCGCCGTAATAATGCTTTTGCCGCATACAAGCCAACTCCAGAGGAAGCGCCAGTAATGATTGCTAAGGGGCGAGATGCGCTAGAGTTCATTAATGATTTGTATCTTTTGTCAGTTAAAATTTGTATAAGATGATGAATCAGTTTAAATCAGTTATGTTGTGGCTTGCTGGAGTTGGGGGGGTTCTCATCACTGCCATTCTGATTTGGGCGTGGGCACCCGACAAAAATCGTTCCGACTTAGAAAAAATCTATGCGCCGGCACCAAGTGCATTTATTAAAGTACTGGGTATGCGCGTTCATTACCGTGATCTTGGGCCGGCGGTTGCAAGCAAGCCAGCACCGCAAACCTTAATCTTTTTACATGGATTTGGCTCAAGCCTTCACA
>CAILUH010000070.1 GCA_903837335.1 uncultured beta proteobacterium
AAGTTGAGGTGATTGAATTTTTTTGGTACGGCTGCCCACATTGTTTTGAGTTTGAGCCTGAACTTGGTGCTTGGGCTAGCCGCCAAGGCAAAGATGTTGTGTTTAAGCGCATACCAGTCGCGTTTAGAGATGATTTTTTAGTGCATAGCCAATTATTTTTTACTCTCGAAGCAATGGGCAAAGGCGACGCCTTAAATAACAAGGTGATGACAGCCATTCACAAAGAAAATAAACGACTACTAACAGAAAACGATATTGCCGATTGGGCAGTGAGTCAAGGCCTTGATCGCAATACTTTTCTCACCACGTTTCGTTCATTTGCCACCGTATCAAAAGCGCGAAACGCGAATCAACAATCGACCACCTATCGAATTGAAGGTGTACCAACGGTCATTATTCAGGGGCGTTATGTCACTTCACCATCGATTGCGGGTACTAAAACTAAAGCGATTCAAACGATGGACTATTTAGTCGACAAGGTTCGTAAAGAAAAGTACAAGTAGAGCTTGCGTATAGACGATATTAAATTTTGACAAAGTTACGCAAAATCCAAAAGTAAATTGGATATGGCAGGATACGTAAGAATTTTAAAAATCGTGAAAAACGTTTCGGAAAGTGAATATCAAATTCGCCTGCCTGTATGCCAGCTAAGATTTCTTGCGCTGCTTTTTCTGGGCTGATGAGCGCGGGCATCGCAAAATCATTTTGGGCGGTTGCTGGAGTTGCTACAAAACCCGGCGAAATCATATGGACACTTAATCCGCGAGGCTGTAAATCATAGAATAAGATTTCACAAAAATTAATCATCGCGGCTTTACTTGGGCCATAAGCAAGCGCCTTAGGTAAGCCGCTATAGCCGGCAACACTACCTACAATGGCAATATGTCCAGAATGTTGTTTAAGCATATCTGGGAGTACTGCCGCAACAGCACGCATGGGGCCAAGCACATTCGCATCGATCGTTTGTTCGGCTGCTGCAAGCGCAAAATTATCGGCACGTAGTGGAATATAAATTCCCGAAACAAATAGCAATAAATCAAGCCCTTGCCAATCATGAGTAATGGTTTGGTAGGCGAGATCAATTTGGCTTGCTACCGTTACGTCTAAGGGTAAGCTCAAACATTGATGATCTTCGCCCAAGGCACAAAGGGCCTCGAGGCGCTCTAATCGTCGCCCCGATAAGGCAACTTTTGCTCCTGCCGAAATGAGCGCTTTTGCGCACGCCTCACCAATCCCGCTGGTCGCGCCAATCACCCAGACGCGCAAGCCTAAATATTGAGAAATGCCAGGTTGCCGCATGCTCATTGCAAGGATTTTTGAGTTGGCCGGTGGCTTAAAGTAAATTGCACAACATCAATGTTTTGCTCTGCAAAGCCAGCAGCACAATACATTAAGTAAAAATTCCATAAACGAATAAAGGCCTCATCAAAGCCGAGCTGCTTGATCTCGGGTAATTTAGCGTTAAATTGCTCAAACCAGAGTTCTAATGTTTTTGCGTAATCTTTGCCAAAAGAGAGTTCGCTATCAATTTGTAATCCCGCGAGGTTTGCTTGGATGATAAAAGCGTCGCGGGATGGTAGCATACCGCCGGGGAAAACGTATTGTTGAATGAAGTCAGTACTATTCCGATAGCGCTCGAATAATTCAGCAGCAATCACAATGGTTTGTATGCAGGCTTTGCCATTGGGTTTCAGACAGGCTGCAATACTTTGAAAATATTCAGGCCAATGACTTTCGCCCACCGCTTCGAACATCTCAATAGAAGCAATGCCATCAAACTGGTCATGGCAATCGCGATAATCTTGTAAGCGCACACTGTGAGTGATCGGGCGCTGACTAGTTTGATTACCGTTGAGTGTTGTGGCTTGCGTAAGCTGCGCAATGCGTTCAAGCGCAAACTTGGCTTGTTCGTTTGAGAGAGTAAGTCCAGTGATGTTCAGGCCTGCGCGGGTAGCGACTTCCATAAAACCGCCCCAGCCACAACCAATTTCAAGTACGCTATCACCCGCTTTGCATTCGAGTGAATTCAGGATGTGCTGATATTTTGCATTTTGTGCTTGAGCTAATGATGCTTGGTCAGAAGATGCAAAAAATCCACTCGAATAGGACATTGTTTCATCTAGCCAGAGGCTATAAAAATCATTGCCCAAATCATAATGGGCATGAATATTTTTACGGCTACCGGCTTTCGAGTTTCGTCTTAGCCAATGCTTGAGTCGGTAGGCTAGTGATCCGGCCCAACTGCCATAAATGGCTTTTTCTAAAATCGTCCGATTACGAATTGCTAATTCAAGGAGTAGCTTAAGGTTGGGGGTCTCCCATTTGCCGCGAATATAACTTTCAGCAAAACCAATATCCCCATGGCGTAGGACATCTCTAAATAAACCCCAATCAAGCACATGAATTTCAGCATGGAGAGTATCGGCTGGATTCCCAAAATATTGAATTTCTCCATTTGGTAGCCCAATGGCGAGATGACCAGCGCTTAAATGCCCGAGCATTTTTAAGATGGTTTTGGCGGCCAGGGGAATATTGCGATAGCCAGCAGTATCAGTCGCTGCTTTAGAGAAATTGAGCTTTGCTAGTAAAGGCTGTCCAGGTCGATTCATCGGGTTACTTCAAATTCAGGTGGTTGGGGTTTTGAGTGAAAGGGTACGCCTTTAAGCCACAGTTTAATCGCTTGCCAATGAATGCGGACAATCACTCCGATACTCATTAAAGGATAACTCAAGATTGCCAAGTATAAATTGCGCCGATTTAAAGGTCGTTCAGTACCACTAATACTAGTATTAATGAGGGGTTGGTTGTCCTCAAGTAACTCAATGCGATATAGGGTGCGATTTTTTGCCTGGCTATCTTCAGAAAATAGAAAGCGGAAATGATAATCACCCTGTACTTCACAAAATGGTGACACGTGAAAAACTTTGCGACTCGCCAAAGTTTCCCCAGAGCGAATGGATTCTCCCGAATCTTTAGCTAGCAAATAACAGTGACGCTCACCAAAAGTATTATTAACTTCAGCCACAATTGCACGTACTTCGCCATTAGAACGAGTACAAATCCAAAAGCTGACTGGATTAAAGGTATAACCCAATACCCGTGGAAAAGTTTGTAGCCAAATTTCACCATCAACGCCATCAATCTGATATTGAGTTAAGAGTGCCTCTATCCAGGCTAGTGAATTTGCTTTACCTTGACCATGATCTTTATCATAAAAAGAAATCAAGCGAAATTGATTGTCACCCAAGCCATAGCGGCTTAATAGCCCTGGGTCAGCTTGACGTAAGCGCAGCGGAATTTTGAGGGTAAACACGCGATAACTAAATGAATTATGTTTCGGTCGAAAGCGCGTATGTTTCACTACGCCGAAAGTGAGTTGAGCTTCTTTCATCTGAACGAATCGCTTACACAGTGCGCTGAAATTGCGCAGGCAAGGTAAGCGTATGAAGACGCTCAAGTAAATCGGCTGCCACTAGCTCACCAGAACGTAAGCCATCCTCATGAAAGCCGTAGCCTGTCCAAGCGCCGCAATACCAGACCGACGATTTACCCTGCATCAAGGCTAGATCATATTGCGCTTGAATAGCGCTAGCATCGAAAATAGGGTGAGCATAATGAACCACTGCATGAATCGTTTCCGGTTTAGGTTCCCGTAGCGGATTTAAGCTTACCAGAATTGGTATTTGCGCGAGTTGTGCTGGCAACGGTTGGAGTTTGTTAATTAAATAATTGACGCTTACAGCTGCCGCTTGATTTGCTGATTGAGCAACTTCTGCGATGTAATTCCACGAGGCCCAGCAGCGTTTTTCGGTGGGCAAAAAAGAGCTGTCAGTATGAAGAATAGCTCGGTTCTGTTGGTAGGGAATCTTCGCGAGGACGGCTTTCTCGGCAGCACTATTACCCTGTACCAAGTGCAAACTTTCATCACTATGACAGGCCATTACCACTTCATCAAAGTACTGTATGCCCTGTGCGGTTTGAATGGCAATTTTTCCATCTGTATTCGTATCCTCATTCACCGTTACGCACAAGACTTTTTCTCTTGTAATGGTTACTGCGTGCAATTGCAGTGCACTAACTAAGCGCTGCACATATTCACGTGAGCCGCCTTGAACAGTAAGCCACTGGGGGCGCCCTTGAATTTTTAATAAGCCATGATTATGACAAAAACGAGCCATTGCTAAAATGGGGAAGGCTAACATCTGCTCAACTGGGCAGGACCAAATCGCGCCAATCATTGGCAAGAAATACCATTGACGAAAATGGGTACTAAAGCGATGGCGCTTTAAAAAAACTGCAATACTTTCTTCTCTGCCAGAGTTGGTGTGCGGCTCATGTTTTTGCTTTAAAGCCAGGGCAGTCGCCAAACGATTAAAACGCATAATGTCATATGCCATTAACCAGAAAGCAGGCTTAAAAATATTTTTGCGTTGGCCAAAAAAGGCGTTGAGATTGGTGCCGGCCCACTCTAGTACTCGACCCTTAGCGCCGTCAAGCGACGCTTTGGTTGGTGTTTCAAGCGTAACTGAAAAAGACATTTCAGAGGCTGCAATAGGCACTGCCAACTCTTCAAACAAGCGTAATAAACGCGGATAGGTTTGTCGATTAAAGACTAAAAATCCGGTATCAATGCCGTGACGAATTTGTCCCGTAGGCGTTTTAATCTCGATATCCAAAGTATTGCTATGGCCACCAAGGTGATCACCACCTTCAAATACCGTTAGCTCTAATAAGGCCGATTGACGTAAGGCATAAGCACAGCCTAAACCGGCTATACCGGCGCCGACAATAGCGACCCGTTTTTTTATTGGCATTGAAATTACAGCACTTTTTCTTTAAGCAGTTTTTCTACTTCACTAGTAATTGATTTGCTATCGGGCTTGGTCATGCTGTTAAAAGAATCAACTACTTTCCCATTGCGATCAATCACATATTTATAAAAATTCCATTTCGGTGTCGTCCCAGTTTGCGCTACAAGCATTTTGAAGAGCGGATTTATATTTTTTCCGGTAACTGCAGTTTTAGCAAACATGGGAAATTTCACGTCATAGGTATTTTTGCAAAAATCAGCGATTTCTTTATTACTGCCGGGCTCTTGTTGACCAAAATCATTTGACGGAAAGCCTAGTACCACTAAGCCCTGATCTTTAAAGGTGGCATACAATTTTTCCAAGCCTTCATATTGGCTCGTAAAGCCACAAAAACTCGCAGTATTAACAACCAAAATAACCTTGCCCTGATATTGACATAAGTTTTGTGGCGCCTCGTCTTGCAGGCGCGGAAAAGTATGCGCAAGCAGGGGGCTGCATTGGCTAGGCGCGGCCTGAGCCAGCGCAAAAGGAGCGCCTAAAAAGAGGCACAAAAAAGCCAGCGATTTGAACTTCATCATGCTTATTAACCTCATGGTAAAAACCCAAAAGCGGTTTGGGTGCGAATGGCAAAAGTGCAAGTCTAAGACATTCCAGCTTAATATGCTGGTATGACCTTACCTTTGCCTGCTTTTGAGATTAAAGTTGTGCAGCCAAAAGATCTACTTCTGGCCGTATCGAAGCTGCCGCGCCCCTTAGTTTTTACTAATGGCGTCTTCGATATTTTGCATCGGGGGCATGCCAGTTATTTGGCCCAGGCTCGTCACTTAGGGGCTAGTTTAGTGGTCGGGGTGAATACAGATGCTTCTGTCAGGCTGTTGGGTAAGGGGAGCGATAGGCCAATTAATCAGGAGGATGATCGCCAGGCTTTACTCGCAGCATTAGCTAGCGTTGATTTGGTAGTGTTATTTAACGAAGCTACCCCGGTACATTTAATTGCCCAAATTCGTCCCGATATCTATGTCAAAGGGGGCGATTATGACATCGAGTCCTTAGAAGAAGCACGTTTAGTGAAAAGCTGGGGTGGCAAGCCAGTTTCAATTCCCTTCTTGTTCGAACGTTCTACGACGAATTTACTCGGACGAATTCGGCAAAAACCCTAATTATTTTGTTGTACGAAAGCCCATAAGCCTCTAAGGGCTAAACGGTCGACTATCTCAAGCGGGCTATTTTTTAGGCCGGGATGAGCGTGAATTGCCGCGACCAATACGTCTGCATTACCGCCATCGATAAAAATACGCTCAATCGGGTGATGCAATTCTGCAGCTAAAGTAATGGCTTCATGGAGAGCCCCGATTTGTGCGGCCAGACAACCATTCTGAATAGCCGCTTCACTACTTAAGGCAAACTCGCGACTTGCGCTTAATGCTTTTGGGGCTTGTAGTTGCGCTGTGCCATCGACCAAGCTATTCGCCATTAAGGTAAAGCCGGGCAAAATCCAGCCACCGTAATGAATCCCATTGCTACCTAATAAATCAATGGTGCTCGCGGTTCCCGCGCTCACCACCAACGCATTTCCCCCAAAGAGGGTGCGCGCCCCGATCAGTGCAGCCCAGCGATCAGCACCCAAAGATAATGGGTTTGCATACTGCGTGCGTAAGCCAGCAAAAGGACTATCGCCCTGTAAATTAATCCATGGCGTCGATGACCATGGCGCTAATACATTTTTTAAATTATTTTTTGCTTGAGGAGATGCCACGCTGCAGATCGCAATCGATATGGGTTGGGGCACAGTCTGCAAAATATATTGAGCGAGCTCTTGACAATGCTCAGGTGAGAGTAAAAGTTTGGTATCTATCGTGCCACTAAAGGCCCAGACTTTTTTATCGCGTTCACTAGGCAGGTCATCTTGCTCAACAGCCGCCCATTTAAGACGGGTATTACCCAGATCAAATAAGAGTAAGAAACTCACTTCTGGCTCCGCAAAGAAACATCACCCACATGAATGAAATGTTGCTGAGAGCCTTGTTCCAGTATGAGGGCGCCCACGGTATTGACTCCCACGGCAATCCCTGATTGTGGACTTATGCCAGGGCTAGTAATGACGACAGCTTGATTGGCGTAGGCATCCCATTCCAGCCAAATTTTTTGGAAAGCAGTAAAACCATGCGCTTCGAATTCATGTAATACCAGTCCTAATTGGTCGAGAATTTTGAGCCAGATAATATCGAGCGCAGGTAATGCGGCTGGCTTGATGAGTAATTCTTCGAGTCCTGCAATGACATTGCCGACAGCGCTTTCTAGGGCAGCAGTTTTTGCCGCATTCAGACCAATACCAATCACCATCCAAGTTGGCTGATCGGGCTGAGCTTGTCCCCCCTCAATCAGAATGCCGCCAAGTTTTCTTTCGCCCAATAAAATATCGTTTGGCCACTTGAGCCGTAAACCCATTTCATAAAGCTTGCTTAAGGGTAGGTTGAGTGCGGAACTAATACCGTTGATAACGCCAATGCCAACCGCCAAGCTCAGGCCGCTTAATTCTGCAGGTGAACATTGAAATGGATAGGCTACAGAAAAACAGAGGGAGTCATCTAACTGGGTTTGCCAATTTCTGCCGGCTCGACCTTTGCCAGAAGTTTGTACGCTCGCCATTCTGGCAATCGGGTCGATCAACTCGCCAGCTCGCCAACGGCTCAGCAGATCGTCATTGGTGGAAGCGGTATGGGCAACCCGCTCTAAGATGCAATTCCAGTTCATTTTGCTATTGTAGAAAGGTCTGACCTAGAATGGGGAGATGAAATCGTCAGGACGTGTACCGCGAAAGCTAGCGTGGCCCTTAACAGCAATGCCATTGGCGCGGGCTTTTGCCATTATTTATGGGCTTTTAGTCATTTATGCCAGCATTAATCCATTCGATTTCGATTTTCAGAATGGCGTAACTGCAGGTGCCTGGTGGGATGCGCCGATGCCACGGGCAATTCCCGTATTCGATTTAATTGCCAATGTTTTAGCCTACATTCCGCTTGGATTTTTAATCGTCTTTGCCGTATTTCCGCGTTGGCGAGGCATAACGGCACTGGCTCTTGCAGTAGGTTTTTCGGCCATCTTGGCTAGCAGTGTTGAAACCATGCAAATTTGGCTGCCAACCCGTATTCCTAGTAAAACGGATTGGTGGGCCAATCTATCTGGTGGGTTAATTGGCGCCCTTTTAGCGATACCCTTGGGCCCGAGATGGCTTTCAGGCAGCATTCTCAGACGCCAGTTTGATCGTTGGTTTGGTGCGAATTGGACCCTCTGTGTTTTATTTTTACTATTTCCTTGGGCCCAAATTTATCCACAAAGCTCCTGGTTGGGAATGGGCGCCTGGAGTAATCAGGCTTTTATTGGTGCCGATTGGGGGCTTTTGATACTGAATCCTGCCTTACAAGAGATGTTGATTACAGCCATTTGTTGGTTAGGAACAGGCCTTTTATTTTCATTAGGCATCAATCAAAAAGCGCCCCTTTGGCGTTTGTTGAATATCCTGTTATTTATTTCAGTGGTAATTAAAACGATATTTACCGCTTTACAGTTTGGGTTTGAGTTTGGTTTTTCATGGCTCACCACAGGCTCAGTCTGGGGAATGATCATTGGCGCAGTTGGGTTAAAGTTCGGCCTACGTTTAGCGAAAAAAATCCGCTACTCGATTGCGCTGGCATGTTTGCTCCTCATTATTTTTGCGGTAAATTGGTTGCCACATAATCCGTATTTCGTTTTAACTTTAAGAGCCTGGCATCAAGGACGCTTGTTGCATTTTAATGATCTAATGCAATGGGTTTCATGGCTCTGGTTGCCATTTGCTTTATTGTGGCTAAGCTTTAGTAATAGATCTATTTTCCAGAAATAACTAACTTCAGATAGCGATATCATTTTTATGTATTTTCAACACCATCTTTTCTTTTGTTTAAATGAACGAAGTAATGGCGAAAATTGCTGTGCGCAACATGGTGCGCAAAGTTTATTTGACTTTGCTAAAAGGCGCGTCAAAGAATTAGGCCTTGCTGGTGCAGGGCAGGTGCGGGTAAATAAAGCGGGATGCCTAGATCGATGTGATGAAGGCCCGGTGCTGGTTATCTATCCGGCAGGGGTTTGGTATACCGTTATCGATACCAATGATATTGAAGAAATTATTCAAACTCACCTCATTCAAGGTCAAATAGTAGACCGCCTCCAACTCGCATAAGATCAACCTCACTCGCATGAATCGTCGTACACAAGTCATTACTATCTCAGGTTTGGTGGGTTTAATCCAAATATCGATTGACTATCCTGAAGAATTTACCCGTGACCCCAATTTTGTAGTGCGTGGATTAGCGCTTATCGCCCACCCACATCCTTTGATGGGGGGAACCATGGATAACAAGGTTACGCAAACTTTAGCGCGAACATTCAATCAATTAGGCTATGTTTCTGTGCGCCCCAATTTTCGTGGCGTGGGCGAATCAGCGGGTGTACATGATGCGGGCAGTGGTGAACTAGACGATTTAGAGTTGGTTGCACAATGGATGCGTGAGCCTGCCAGCTGGCAAGCTTTAGGCCTTGAGATTAAGCAGATTGAAAAATTACCATTGGTCTTGGCTGGCTTTTCCTTTGGTAGTTTTGTCTGTAGTCATTTATGCGAGCGTTTAGCTCAATTAGGTCAAGCAGTTGAGCGACTAGTAATGGTGGGCTCGGCGGCAGGAAAGTGGGGGTTGGCACTGGTACCAGCTAGCACGATTTTAATTCACGGTGAGCTCGACGAAACCATTCCATTAAAAGCTGTGTTTGATTGGGCTAAGCCACAAGAGTTGATTGTCCAGGTAGTTCCCGGAGCAGATCATTTTTTTCATCGACGCTTACATTGCATACGCAATATTATTCTCGGCGAGTGGCTTGGCCAGGCTGCTTGGACACAATAATTTATATTTTAATAAAGGGGTTGTAGTGGAAGAGAAATCACTGATTGAATATCCATCCATTTTTCCGATAAAAGTAATGGGCAAAGCGAACCCAGAATTTTTGCCAGCGATTGTTCATATTGCCCAGCAATTCGATCCTATTTTTAACGTTGGCTTAATAGAGCAACGACCATCAAAAGATGGTAATTATTTAGGTTTAACGTTGCCCATCAATGCGACTAGCCGGGAGCAACTCGATGAAATTTATCGAACCCTCTCAACCCATCCTTTGGTTAGTATGGTGCTCTAGTTGCTTCCCTAACAATGAATAATCCCCCCACTATTTTGATTAAGCAATTAGGTATAGTCAACTATGTGACAACCTATGAAGCAATGCGCCAATTTACGCAAACGCGGGATAAAAATACCCCTGATGAAATTTGGGTGCTCGAGCATCCACCTGTATTTACCCTGGGTTTAGCGGGAGATGCAAGCCATCTACTAGAGCCTAGCCAAACTATACCCCTGGTGCAAGTCGATCGCGGTGGTCAAATTACTTATCATGGACCAGGTCAGCTAGTTGTTTATCTATTGCTCGATTTAAAGCGTAAGTCATTGCTGGTGAAGCAATTGGTTCACCATATCGAACAGGCCCTCATTAATACTTTAGCCGACTATGGTTTTCAAGCAGAAAGGCACAAGGGGGCACCTGGAATTTATTTGGCACAGCAAGCAAAACTGTCACCAACTTGGGTGGGCGCCAAAATTGGTGCTCTGGGTCTTAAAGTATCTCGCCAAGCCTCCTATCATGGGTTAGCCTTAAATGTAGCCATGGATTTAAGCCCATTTACGCAAATCAATCCTTGCGGCTTTAAGGGTTTAAAAACAGTTGATATGCAAACCCTTGGGATCGAGGACAATATAGACATCGTCGGACAGCACGTGGTTACTCACCTGCTACAACTTTTGCAAAATAGAAATTGATTTTAAGTATGGCCATCAACAAAACCGAATCCAATCGTCCTTACGACCCCACGCGTAAACAAAAGTCTGCTGAAAAAACGGCACGGATCCCAATTAAGATTGTTCCCTTAGAACAGATTTTAAAAAAACCCGACTGGATTCGTGTTAAAGCGGCCTCTGATAATTCCCGTTTTGCTGAAATAAAAACGATTTTACGGGCCAACCAATTGGTCACAGTATGCGAAGAAGCGAGCTGCCCAAATATCGGGGAGTGTTTTGGTAAAGGGACAGCAACCTTCATGATCATGGGTGATAAATGTACCCGCCGTTGTCCATTTTGTGACGTTGGTCATGGCCGACCTGATCCCCTTGATCTCGCCGAGCCTGTAAATTTAGCCCGTACTATCGCAGCATTACGCTTAAGTTATGTGGTTATTACCAGTGTAGATCGTGATGATTTACGCGATGGCGGAGCGCAGCATTTTGTCGACTGTATTGTGCAAACCCGCACACTTTCACCAACTACCCGGATTGAAGTTTTGGTACCCGATTTTCGTGGCCGCTTAGAAAAAGCTTTAGATGTTTTCTCTGCCCATACAAGTAACGGCTTACCCGATGTCATGAACCATAATTTAGAAACCGTACCAAGGCTTTATAAAGAAGCGCGCCCCGGCGCTGACTATGCGCACTCTCTTAAACTATTGGCCGACTTTAAACAGCGCTTTCCAGCAGCAGCCACGAAGAGTGGGTTGATGGTTGGGTTGGGGGAGACCGATGACGAAATTTTAGCGGTGATGAGAGATATGCGTGCACATCAAATTGATATGCTCACCCTGGGGCAGTATTTAGCCCCATCTTCACATCATCTGCCAGTGCGGCGTTATGTGCATCCCACGGTATTTAAAGATTTTGAAGAAGCTGCTTATGAAATGGGGTTTAAGCATGCAGCTGTTGGCGCAATGGTTCGGTCTAGTTATCATGCCGATGAACAAGCATATGGGGCTGGGCTTGTCTAAGTTTTTCGTTTTGGTATTACAAGTGGGCTTGATCTTAAATTTATATGGGTGTAGTCCACCGTTCGATTGGCGCACAGTCCGAGTAGAACAACAAGCATACACAGCACTTTTTCCTGCCAAGCCGCAGCACCTCGAGCGTCAGTTGAGCTATAAGGGGGATACTCTAAAGCAAGCGCTTGAAGTAGCAAAAGTAGCTGACCAAATTTATTCTATTACGACAATTCAGGTGCCTCCTGCTATTGCTAGTAGTGCTGATGAATTAATGAAGCAATTACAGCAAGCAATTTTTACGCAAGCAAATGTAGATCCAGCAAGTGTTCTAGCGGTGAATAGTTTTTATCTAACCAGCGGCTCGCCAATGCGTTCACCTACAGCCGATTATTTTTTGCTGATGAAACCAGTAGATGGAGTAGAGCGGATGATGCGCGTGCGCTGGATAATGCGCAGTATTCCGGGCTTAGGGCTTTATATTTATCAACTATCCTTACTCAAGCCTGCACCAAAAAATAGTGGGCCATTAAGCCAAGCTGAACTTCAAGCAAATTTAAGTGATGACAATAACGCACCTTTTTTTACTGATTTTCATCCAGACTAAAATTAGTTCATCATCCCATTAATAGGCTTACTTAAAGCACTCGCTTCCAGAAGGTGCGCGCGCTTTACTTGGGTTGAGGTAGCGCCCTCAAGATCAGCAATCGTACGGGCAATTTTCAGTAAGCGATGCATACCCCTACCCGACAAATTAAGACCTTTCCATACTGCGTATAAATCATGTTCATCAGCCGCATCAATTTCTACCCAGTTTTTTATTTCCTGGTCATCTAAGGCATGATTCAGTTTTCCTTGGCGATTTATTTGTAGCGCCCATGCATTAGCGATGCGGTTTGCCACTTGGCTTGAATTAGCGCTAGCGGTTGTGGTCAATTGGGTTTGAAAAAATAACTCGTGTGGTACAGGTGTAATCATCATTTTGATATCAATGCGATCAAGTAGTGGCCCAGAAATTTTATTTTGATAACGTAATCTTTGCGTAGCCGAACAAGTACAAACCTTCTCGGGATGGCCAAAGTAACCGCAGGGACATAAATTCATCGCTGCCACAAGCATGAAGTTACAGGGAAAGTGACTAGCAAAATGCGCGCGAGTAATTGTGACCACACGATTTTGCAAGGGTTCGCGTAAGGCTTCGAGCGTCTGCCGAGCAAACTGCGGTAACTCATCTAAAAAAAGAACACCTTGATGAGCTAAGGTAATTGCGCCAGGTAATGGGGGCGCTCCGCCGCCCACGAGCGCTGCAGTGGTAATGCTATGGTGAGGATGTTGCCAGGGCCGCAAGCGCGATAAAGCCGTTGGTACCAGAGCACTATGATGACGTGTCCCTTTCAGGCTATGCAGGGCAGCAACCTCCAGGGCTTCATCGAGCGTTAATTTGGGTAGTAATTGCGGTAAGCATTTGGCTAACATCGATTTTCCGCAACCTGGAGGGCCTGCCAACAAGAGCGAATGAAAGCCCGCAGCAGCAATTTCAAGGCCACGTTTAGCGATCAACTGTCCTTGAATATGGGCGATATCGTGGGCGCTTGCTTCCTTTAAATCAGCCGTCAGTTTCTTGGCATGGTTGCTTACGCTTTCAAGCTGAATTCGGCCACACAGAAAATCGCAAACTTGCGCTAAACAATTGGCCCCCAAAACACTCAGATCAGGAATGATGCTAGTGACACTGCAATTTTCTTGCGGAATAATAAAGCGACGTAAAGATTTTTCTTTACGCATTGCCATAGCAATTGCCAAGCAGCCACTAAAGGGTCGCAATTCACCGGACAAAGAAAGTTCGCCAGCAAATTCATATTGATCTAATTGCTTGCAAGGTAGTTGCGCACTAGCAGCCAAAATTCCTAGCGCTATAGCTAGGTCAAAACGTCCAGAATATTTTGGTAAATCGGCCGGCGCTAAATTAACAGTAATGCGTCGGTTGGGAAATTCATAGCCACTTTGGATGATCGCGGCCCGCACCCGATCTTTACTTTCTCTAACTCCTGTATCGGCTAAGCCAACGATGGTAAAGGAAGGCAAGCCATTGGTAAGGTGAACTTCAACGCGCACCTGTGGAGCATCGAGACCACTAAGGCCCCGACTAAAAATAACAGCAAGCGGCAATTACAAGCGCAGCTTTTCTATTTCAGCTACTTTGGCTTCTAGTGCTGTGAGTTTCTCACGGGTTTTAGCAAGTACTTTCGCTTGCAAATCAAATTCATCACGCGTGACCAAGTCTAATTTTTGAAAACCTTGCGTCATCATCGTGCGTACATTTTTTTCTAAATCTTTGGCTGGCGAGTTACGAAT
>CAILUH010000071.1 GCA_903837335.1 uncultured beta proteobacterium
GAGTTTGAAAGATTAAGACTGCGACTGTTTGCTTGCATGGGCAAGCGAAGCTGATTGTCGAGTGGCACGGTAGCTCTAACATCAACACTTACCCCTTTGGTTTCAGAGCCAAAAACAAAATAGTCATTTGGCAGCAGTTGCTCCTCATAAAAGTTACGCTGACTTTTGGTAGACAATAAAAAGAGGCGCTGCAGTGGGGAGTTATGCTTGACTAGGAAGTCTGCCCAGTTGGGATAAACAGCGATGCTTGCGTACTCATGATAATCAAGCCCAGCTCGTCTTAACTTGGCATCCTCGAGGGGAAAACCGAGCGGCTCAATGAGATGTAGCTGTGCGCCAGTATTAGCACACAGTCGAATGATGTTGCCCGTATTGGGGGGAATTTCAGGCTCAAAGAGCACTACATTAAACATCAGTCAATTGCCTCGGCGTGCGTAATAAAACCCAGTTGCGAACATGATATACGCCATGATCTTTTAGTACCTTAGCAATTGCATTCAAGGTTGAGCCCGTGGTCATGACATCATCAAACACAATAACGGCTTGCTGCGCCAAAAGCGCTGCATAACGGGGTTCAAAATAAAATAAGCCACTTAAGGCTTGTTGACGTTCTAGCCGGCCAGCAGAGATTTGCTTAACCTTGGAATGGCGTCGCCGTAAGACATTAGGCAGTACTTTGAGGTGTTTTGGTAGGGTTAAATGTTTGACAATTTCCCAGCATTGGTTAAAGCCCCGCTCAGCGAGTTTTTGACGGCTTAGGGGAACGGGTAAAAGATATGCTGGGGGCAACTGCGCTAAGTGTTTAGACATCAACCGATTCCAGAGGTGGGCTAAGCCAGTAGCATATGCAAGCCGCCGCTGGTATTTCAACTGCTGTACTGCAGTTTTCAATTGGCCAGCGTAGGGCGCGAGACAAAAACTCAAGTCAAAAGACGGCGGTGTGTTAATACACTCAAGACAGCGATGTCCTGGTGATCCAAGAATTTTATTTGGGGGCGCAGGCAATTCAATGCCACAGCAAATACAAGCTAATTTGTCGTGCTGCTGCTGGTATCGCAACAGTTCAAGACAGGACTCACAGGTCGTGGCGGCCTGAGCGCGATTGCATAACATGCAACGGCTTGGCAATAAAGCGCCAATAAAGCGCTGAAAATTATTCATGGGGCGCTGAGTATACTCAGCGAATGACCCATGGCTTGAGATGGCTTTATACCGAAATTGCTTTACGCATGTGCCAGAAAATGGCCATCGTGAAGATACATCCGCGGGCTATTTTGATTGCGCCAGATTATCCTGGTGCACACGCCAATTGGCTGGTAAAACGCTTCCCTGCCGCACAAGTCTTTTTTTACCTGCGCCCGAATTTATCAGTCTTCGAGTTCACTCGGTACCGTGTGACGCGTTGGTTTTTATTATGGCGAAGCGGTGGTGGCAAGCAATTAAATTTAAGCGCAGCAGCGACTTCAGCCACTTTTTCAGTCGCCCCAAATTCATGTGATTTGGTTTGGAGTAATTTATGGCTTCATGAACAAGGCAATCCAAAAATAAGCGTCGCTGAATTTTGGCGCCTACTGCGTGAAGGAGGGTTGCTGAGTTTTAGTTATTTGGGCCCAGATACCGGCAAGGAATTGCACGCGCTTGACGCAGAGATAAAGACAGCGTTGGGCCTTGTGCCTTTGCCCAGCGCTTGGGATATGCATGATGTGGGGGATGCCTTAATTGCCCAACGATTTGCTGAGCCAGTAATGGATATGGAGTATCTCGATTTGCAATACGACTCGGTGCAATTAATGTTGCACGATGCCCATGCTTTAGGCTTGTTGGTAAAACCCATCAACCTAGAAAACTGGCAGGGGAATAAGTCCCTTTTACCGAAAAAATTGACCTTAGAGATTATTTACGGGCATGCCTGGGTAGTGAATAAGCACCTCTCAAAAACCCAGAATCAAGATGCATTTATTAGCCCAGATCAAATTCAAACAAAGAGGATTAAGGATTAACTTAAATGTAAGTGCTCACTATCAATATAAGATAGGTCTTCATGTTGGTTAAATAGCGCAATTCGGCTTTCACGCCCCCTTATTTAACCCTATAATCGAAGGTTAGATAGCAAGGTTGAAATGGGTTTTTGCATTTTTAAGCGCAATTATTCGTGAAAATTGTGCAGCACAACAAATAGAGAATGAAATGAATTTATTAGCAAAAGCCTTAAAGGCTTGGTTTTACTTGGGAGCATTGCTAGCCGTTGCGATAACGCCAGTAGTTCATGCTAATGGTGACATGCCCGGCGGCCCGAAAGTCAATCAAATGGACTTCGCTGCTCCAGCAACCAAAATCATGGCAGAAATTCATTGGCTCAATTGGTTCATGATTGTGATTTGCGCAGTAATTTTTGTTGGTGTATTTGGGGTGATGTTTTATTCCATTTTGAAACACCGTAAATCAAAGGGCGCTAAAGCTGCATCGTTTCATGAAAGCACCACAGTTGAAATTATTTGGACAGTCATCCCATTAATTATCGTCATTGCAATGGCTCTGCCAGCGACTAAAACAGTAGTCGCCATGAAGGACACGACCAATTCTGATATCACGATAAAAACCACAGGCTATCAATGGAAGTGGGGCTACGATTACATCAAGGGCGAAGGTGAAGGCATTAGCTTTGTCTCAACCCTCTCGACTCCGCGTGCTCAAGTAAATAACCTCGAACCAAAGTCGCTGACCTATTTAATGGAAGTCGACAATGAGATGGTGGTGCCGGTCAATAAAAAAATTCGTATTATCACCACCGCAAATGATGTGATTCATGCTTGGGCCGTTCCCGCATTTGGTGTTAAACAAGATGCTATTCCAGGCTTTGTGCGGGACACGTGGTTTAAGGCAGAAAAAATTGGTACATTTCGGGGACAGTGCTCCGAGTTATGCGGTGCCCAACATGCCTTTATGCCGATTGTGGTTAAAGTAGTTTCAGCAGAGGATTATAGTAAGTGGGTCGACGCCAAGAAAAAAGAAATGGCAGGCAATGCTGACGATCCAACTAAAACATATACGCTTGATGAGCAAAAAGAACGTGGCGCGAAAGTGTATGCCGCAAACTGTGCCGCCTGTCACCAGGCTAATGGCGCAGGCGCAGGCGCATTCCCAGCATTGGTGGGCAGCAAGGTAGTACTGGGACCTAAAGAGGGGCAATATCAAATTTTGCTGTACGGAAAAAATGCCATGCCCAAATGGGGTGGGGTGTTATCTGATGGCGAGTTAGCCGCAGTAATGACCTTTACGCGTAACACCTGGGGCAACAAAACGGGTGAAGTAATTCAAACCCAAGACTTTATTACGGCACGTACTGCAAGCAAATAAATATTTACCTTATTCAATCATTATTTAATCGACCTGAAGAGAGTCATCTATGAGCACCATATCCACTACCCACGATAGCGTTCATGATCATGATCATGCCCACGATCAACCTCATGGCTGGCGTCGTTGGCTATTCGCTACCAATCATAAAGATATTGGGACGATGTATTTAATCTTTTCATTTGTGAGTTTATTGGCCGGTGGTGTAATGGCCTTAGGTATTCGCTTAGAACTATTTCAGCCCGGCTTGCAATATTTTCGCCCTGAATTTTTTAATCAATTAACCACCATGCATGGTTTGGTGATGGTATTCGGCGCGATCATGCCAGCCTTTGTGGGTTTCGCTAATTGGATGATCCCATTACAAATTGGTGCTGCCGATATGGCATTTGCACGGATGAATAATTTAAGTTTTTGGATTTTGCCTGTTGCAGCAATGTTGCTCTTTGGTTCTTTTTTAGCTCCAGGTGGCGCCCCCGCTGGCGGCTGGACTCTCTATGCACCCTTAAGTTTGCAAATGGGCCCGGGTATGGACATGGCGATTTTTGCCATTCACTTATTGGGCGCATCTTCCATCATGGGCTCAATTAATATTATCGTGACGGTATTGAATATGCGTGCGCCAGGCATGACGATGATGAAGATGCCGATGTTTTGCTGGACTTGGCTCATTACTGCCTATTTATTAATTGCCGTCATGCCAGTATTGGCGGGGGTGATTACGATGGTCTTGACCGATCGGCATTTTGGTACCACTTTTTTCTCAGCAGTAGGTGGTGGTGACCCTGTGATGTTCCAACATATTTTTTGGTTCTTTGGACACCCTGAGGTATACATCATGATTTTGCCTGCCTTTGGCATTATCTCGGAAATCGTGCCCGCTTTTTCGCGCAAAACATTATTTGGTTATAGCTCGATGGTTTATGCCACCTCATCGATTGCGATATTGTCTTTTATTGTCTGGGCGCACCATATGTTTACGACTGGCATGCCAGTCACTGGCCAACTCTTTTTTATGTATGCCACGATGTTAATTGCAGTGCCAACGGGCGTGAAAATTTTTAATTGGGTCGCTACGATGTGGCGCGGTTCAATGACATTTGAAACCCCAATGCTCTGGGCAATTGGCTTTATTTTCGTCTTTACGATGGGCGGCTTCACTGGGTTGATTTTAGCAATGGCACCAATCGATATTGGCTTGCAAGACACCTACTATGTAGTGGCTCATTTCCATTACGTCTTGGTGGCAGGATCCTTATTTGCCATGTTTGCAGGTTTTTACTTCTGGTGTCCTAAGTGGACTGGCCGCATGGCCAATGAATTCCGCGGCAAAATCCACTTCTGGGGCTCCTTGATTTTTTTCAACCTCACTTTTTTCCCCATGCATTTTTTAGGCTTAGCTGGTATGCCACGCCGCTATGCGGATTACCCGACCCAATTTGCCGATTTCAATATGATTGCTTCAATCAGTGCATTAGGCTTTGGGGTGATGCAAGTTTATTTCCTACTTTTTGTCGTTTTACCAGCATATCGGGGTCATGGCGTAAAAGCATCTGATTGCCCTTGGGATGGCGCTAAAGGTTTAGAGTGGACGATTCCATCGCCTGCCCCATTTCATACTTTTGAAACACCACCACAGGTTGATTTTGATGCGCCGATGCATCCAAGTAATACGCCTGCCCATGCCCATTAACGCTTAAGCAAGGTTAGAGCGAACCTCGTGAATAAGCCTAATCAAGCGAACCACAACAAGCGCTTAGCTTATATTCTATTCAGCATTGCCCTGGTCTTTTTCTTGGGCATTGTGTTGAAAAGAGTGGTCTTAGCTTAATTGCACACACCCAAATGCCAACCAATCTTCTTGCTCTTAATCGTCAAATATTAGTCAAGCTAACGGTAGTCGTAGTACTGATGTTTGGTTTTGGCTATGCTTTGGTACCAATGTATCAGGCCCTCTGCGAAGTTACCGGCATTAATGTACTAACCAATAAAAATGATTATGGAACGCGCGCTTTTCGCCCCAATAAATCAACCAATACGCAAGTTGACTACACGCGTACAGTAACAGTAGAGTTTGATTCCAATAGTCGCGGCCCCTTTACTTTTAAGCCGCTCAAAAATTATCTTGAAGTTCACCCCGGTGAAATGGTGCAAATTATGTATGAGGTGGTTAATAATTTTGATCGACCCATCATGGCACAAGCGATTCCAAGCTATACCCCCAAAATTGCCACTGAGTACTTTACCAAATTAGAATGTTTTTGTTTTCAACAGCAAACGTTGGGCCCACTTCAGGCCAAAGAATTGCCGGTCGTATTTGTCGTAGATCGGAGCTTACCAAAAGACGTTAAAACGATCACCTTGTCTTATACTTTTTTTGAAATTAATGCGGGCCAAAAGGCGGTAACTCCTCCAGCAGCTAAGGCGCTTATTTAAGATGAAAAAAAATAGTAGCTTCTGGCAGTCGATGCGTGCCGTTTTTTGGGCCTTTTTGGGGATTCGTAAAAAATCGGGTTTACAGGAGGACGTCGCGTCTTTAAGCTTTATTCATATTGTGATTGCAGGGGTTTTGGGGGCTATGATTTTTATGGGCACCCTCCTCTTGATTGTGAGAGCCGTTGTTAGCCATTCTTAATTGTTTATGATTATTCAGAGAGCAGACCATGTCGTCTAATTCAGTCCCCTATTATTTCGTTCCAAATCCTTCACGTTATCCCGTTCTGCTAAGCATAGGCTTGCTTGGTTTTGGCGGCGGTATGGCGGCTTGGGTTAATCAGTCTGCTTGGGCTAGCATGCTGGTCTTGGGCAGCGTTTTATGGGTTTTATTTGTCTTATACAACTGGTTTGGTGACACCATTGCCGAGTCGAACGCCGGGAAAAATGGCATCAATGTAGACATCTCTTATCGCTGGTCAATGGCTTGGTTTATTTTTTCGGAAATCATGTTTTTCGCTGCCTTCTTTTCGGCCTTATTTTATGCCCGTAACATTAGTCTTCCATGGTTGGGAGATGTTGAAAGTAAATTACTTTGGCCTGATTTTTCTGCTGTGTGGCCCAATGATGGCCCGGCGGGTTTAATTCCCCAATTTCAAACGATGGGCCCATGGCCAATTCCGACCATTAATACAGCCTTATTACTGAGTTCTGGCGTCACAGTTACTTGGGCTCACCATGCGATGCAAGAAGGTAATCGGAAGCAAGCAATTTACTCGCTTTTTGCGACAGTATTGCTAGGTTTTATTTTTATTGGTTTTCAGGCTTATGAATATATTCATGCTTACCATGAGCTTGGACTTAAATTAACTTCTGGTATTTATGGCTCAACGTTTTATATGCTTACTGGATTTCATGGTTTTCATGTGATGTTAGGTGCGTTGATGTTAGCGGTTGTGCTGCGCCGTACTATACGTGGGGATTTCACTCCCGAGAATCATTTTGCTTTTGAAGGTGCATCTTGGTATTGGCACTTTGTTGATGTGGTCTGGCTTGGGCTTTACATCGTAGTGTATTGGATGTAAGTGGATTTAATTATTGCCCAATTTTAATTCCAGTGGCTTGGATATAGCCAAGGGAGTGAGCGACCCAAATACCGGCAAAAAGGGCAATTGATAAGCCAATGCGAAGCGCCAGTGAGCGAACCATCCGTGCACTACCCCCTCTGTCTTTCATCATGAAATATAAAGCCGAGCCGAGGCTCGAGATGATCAGAATGAGAGCAATTAAGATAATCCATTTCATAACAGAATCCTACCATTGAAAATATTTATACGTTTAGTAAAGCGGCGTATGGTTGCCACTGCGGCAATGCTTTTTGTAGTCGCCTTAGCATGTGCTTTAGGGGTATGGCAAATGCAACGTGCCGCCCAAAAAAATCAATTAGCGAGTGATTTGCAATTACAAGAACAATTGCCCATTTTGGATGCCAGCACCAAGAACTGGACCCTTGTTGAAGCAAACCATCGACGGATGCGCGCCTTAGGACGTTATCTCCCAGGGCAGGCAGTTTGGCTAGATAATCGACCGCGACCCAATGGCACGCAATCTGCAAATGGACAGTCAGGCTTTTATTTAATGATGCCAATGCGTTTAGAAAGCGGACAACACAATATTATTTGGGTTAATCGGGGCTGGGTGCCACGTAATGCTGCAGAACGTACCCAATTACCGCAACTGCAAACTACCTCTGAGCCCGTTGAAATCGAGGGTATAGTATTTCCTTATGCAGATCGGGTGCTCGATTTGGCCACTCAACCTGCGGCCGCCCTACCCAAAGGGCAAGCCCGAATTCAGCAAAATCTTGATCTTGCCGCTTTACAGGTGGAGAATCAATGGAGCCAGTTACCTTTTATTTTGCGTCAAGCAGACCAAGCCCAAAATGATGGTTTAGTCCGTACCTGGCAGCCGCAAGCAGTTGGAGTTGAGCGCCATTACGCTTATGCTTTTCAATGGTTTGCCTTGGCCTTGTGTGCCTTTCTATTTTGGTTGATACATGGCTTAATACAACAGCGGCAATTGAGCAAAATACATAAAGGGCATAGTGAAAGATAAGGAATTATTGATCCCGGCAACGCAACATGAGTTGCCCAGACCTAATCCGCAGACGCGTCGTGGGCGGATTCAAATGATTTTGCTTTTATTATTTTGCGCAGCGCCCGTCATCGCATCCTATTTGGCTTACTATGTTTTTAAACTAGAGGGCGGCAAAACCAATTTTGGCACTTTTGTGATCCCTCCTCAGGCAGTTAGCCCGGAATGGCTGGGAACCCCATTAACGGGTAAGTGGACTTTATTGGTAGCACGTCCAGCAGCAGCGTGCCGAGTCGGTAATGATGCTTGCGTTAAAACTTTATATCTGATGCGCCAAGTTCGTATAGCACTGAGTAAAGAAAGTTCTCGCCTGCGTTTGATATGGGTAGTCAGTGATGGACAAGCAGTCGATCCAGAAATTCGACGCGCCTATGATCAATCTGCGGCAGGATTTGAGATGATCAATGCACCCACTTCGTCGACCCTGAAAGCGCAATGGGAGCAATGGCTCAATCGTGAAAATGCGGGCCAGCAAATTCAATTAATTGACCCCCGAGGCGATAAGATGATGTGGTTTCCTGCGGAAGCTTCGCCAAGCGATTTTGCCGCGATTCGAAAAGATTTAGATAAATTATTGCGACTTAACCATACGGGTGAAAGTTTACGATGAATGGCTTTGTCCTTTTCTTAGAGCTTGGATTAATTGCCTTATTTGTTGCTGGAATTCCAGCTGCGATTTTGATGTATCAGCGTCAATGGGGACATTTTCAACGCTTAAATTGGGCCTTAGTTTTTTTAACTTTTGATTTAATTGTTTTTGGTGCCTTTACACGATTGAGTGATTCTGGTTTAGGTTGCCCTGACTGGCCTGGATGTTACGGCACCTCAAACCCTTTGACAGCCCTTACGCAAATTCGTCTAGCAGAGGCTACCAATCCTGATGGCCCGGTAACAGTAATAAAAGCCTGGATCGAAATGATCCATCGCTATCTTGCTATGAGCCTAGGAGCACTTATTTTGGTGCAATTGTTTATGGCTTTTCGGCAGCGTCATAAATTAAGTCTCCATGCTGTATACGCTAGCCTTGGCTTGTTATTTTTAGTCTGCTTGCAAGGCGCGTTTGGCGCGTGGACCGTAACTTTCAAATTGCAGCCGGTTATCGTCACTGGCCATTTAATTTTGGCGTTGCTTTTCTTTGGATCTTTGGTCTGGTATGCACAACAACCTTGGCCTCAATGGCAGTGGCAGCAGCCACGGCGGAAAACCATGATGCCCATGCATTTGATTGTGTTTGGTTTGGCGATGCTTTTAATCCAAATTACATTAGGGGCCTGGGTTAGCACTAATTATGCTGTTCTAGCCTGCCCAGATTTTCCGCTCTGTAAAGGTGAGTGGCTGCCGCCTATGGACTTGCAGGGCGGCTTTACTTTATGGCGCGAAGCAGGTCAGGATCCCAGCGGCGCTTATATTACTGCTGAAACTTTAGTGGCTATCCATTGGGCGCATCGTTGCTTCGCGGTTTTTGTATTGATTGTTTTAAGTTGGGTAACCTGGCGGGGATGGTATTTAGGCCGCTTACATCAATCCCCGCTGGCTGGATGGGCAAGTGCGCTATTTTTAATTTTATTAACTCAAATAGGGACTGGAATCTCTAATGTCATCTTTCAATGGCCATTAATTGCTGCACTCTTGCACACTGCAGGTGCTGCTGGCTTGATATTTTGTTTGGTCCGAATGAGCTATTGGGCCAGTTGGTCCCCGAGTCACTTACGTGTAGTTACAAGAGCGTGAGTTCCAATTGAAGCCACTTTATAAAATGCCTAAGTGGCGCCAATATTGGGTTTTAACTAAACCCAGGGTGACGCAATTAGCTGTTTTTTGTGCTGTGATTGGCATGTTTTTAGCGACACCAGGTATGGTGCCATACCGCGTATTAATTGGTGGTGTTGTAGGCATTTGGTTATTGGCAGGCGCTGCCTTTGCAGTAAATTGTTTAATTGAGCAAGTCGTTGATGCCAAAATGCGGCGCACCTCGTGGCGTCCTTCGGCCACAGGAGAATTGTCGGCTTATCAAATCATTGTCTTTTCAATTGTGCTTGGTTCAGTAGGCATGGTTGTGTTGTGGAATTTCACCAATCCGTTAACTATGTGGCTTACCGTTGCGACCTTTGTCGGCTATGCGGTTATTTACACTTGGCTCTTAAAGCCTGCCACCCCACAAAATATTGTCATTGGTGGTTTATCTGGTGCAATGCCCCCTGCACTTGGTTGGGCAGCAGTAACGAATACTGTTTCAGCTGAAGCCTGGTTACTCGTGTTAATTATTTTTGTTTGGACTCCGCCGCATTTCTGGGCCCTTGCTCTATATCGTCGCGAAGATTATGTGCAGTCTGGCTTGCCCATGTTGCCAGTTACCCACGGCGAACGTTTTACCCTCCTAAATATTTTGTTGTACACCCTCATTCTCTTAGCGGCCACGGTATTGCCGTATTTATATGGCATGAGTGGCTGGATTTATTTACTGTCTGCACTCATATTAGGCGGCATATTTATGGCCTATGTCATTGCCCTGTTTATTTCTTATAGCGATGCATTGGCGAAAAAAACCTTTCGGTATTCAATTACCTATTTATCTTTATTATTTGCAGCATTCCTCGTCGATCATTACATCAATTAAAATTTGTCATGATTATTTTCTTACGCGCAATAACTCGAATTATTTTATTTTTCTCTTTGGCTTGGGTATTAGCAGCATGCGATTCAAAGCCTACCTTTAAAAACGTCGATATCACGGGTAGTAAGGCATTCGGCACCAATTTCGGCTTAATCGATGTTGATGGTAGACTCCGTACACTTGCTGACTATCAGGGTAAAGCAGTGGTGATGTTTTTTGGTTATACCCATTGCCCTGATGTATGTCCAACGACCTTAATTGAAATGCAAGAAGTGATGAGTTTATTAGGTCCGCAAGCGGCTAAAGTGCAAGTGATTTTCGTTACACTTGACCCAGAGCGCGATACAGCTGAGGTATTGAAGCAGTATGTACCTGCATTTAATCCAAGTTTTATCGGTTTACGACCCGCCAATGAAGAGGCTTTAAATCGGCTCACCAAAGAATTTAAAATTTACTATAAACGCGTTCCGGGTTTATCCCCAAATACTTACACCATCGATCACACTGCAGGCAGTTATGTATTTGATCCAAAGGGACAGCTACGGCTTTATATTAAACATGGTCAAGGGCCTGAAGTATTGGCCCAAGATTTAAAGACGATCTTGCAATAGCGTCCGCATTTTTTTTAATGCTGCACCTTCAATTTGACGCACTCGTTCGGCAGAGATGCCATATTCGTTTGCCAGCTCATGAAGCGTTTTCGCGCCATTGCCCTCAGCATTAACAGCCAACCAACGCGCTTGCACAATATCCCGGCTTCGTTCATCAAGGCCCTGTAAGGCCTTTTCTAGTTTTGGCCCTTGCATAGCATTGGTCTCAGCTTGCGCCATCACTGCAGTGGGTTCATGACGTTCGTCACTAAGCCATTGAATCGGTGCATAAGCTTCATCATCTTGATCATCGCGCTCGAGTGCGACATCGCCACCAGCTAAGCGCATTTCCATTTCTCTAACATCAGCACCCCGTACATCAAGTGACTTTGCTAATGCCTCAATTTCGCCGGGCGATAAAGCATTAAGGGTGGGTTTGTTACTGCGCAAATTAAAAAATAATTTACGTTGTGCTTTGGTAGTGGCCAACTTTACCAAGCGCCAATTTTTTAAAATATATTCATGGATCTCAGCTTTGATCCAGTAAATGGCATACGATACGAGCCGTGCGCCTTGATTTGGATCGTAGCGCTTCACCGCTTTCATCAGTCCAACATTACCTTCTTGGATCAAATCAGCATGAGGAATTCCATAACCCAAATATTGGCGGGCTACTGAAACCACTAAACGCAAGTGAGATAACACTAAGCCACGAGCAGCATCAACATTTTCGGTCTGACGGTAGTCTTGGGATAAATGTAATTCTTCGGCAGCGCTTAACATCGGCAAGCGATTAACGTAGCTAATATAGGCATCTAAAGTGCCAACCCCAAGGGTGGGTAGAGTAGAAAAAGCAGCAAAGTTTGAGCCAGCTCGAGTCACGGGCTGCATCGCTTCACGAATCGGTGTAGTGCGTTTTTTGTAGTTCATCGTTGCTTGGGCATGAGCTCTAATAATACCTCATTTTAGCACTCTTAGCAAGCGAGTGCCAGAACAAAATTATGAGTATAAGTAATTGATTTAATTAAATAATTCTGCTGCATAGGTATCTGCATTAAAGGCAATGAGATCAGCCAAACCCTCGCCTTTACCAAGGGCTAAGATATGGGGTTTTTCGGCACCTTGGAGTAATTGGGCTAAGGCACAAATAACCCCGCCTTTGGCTGTGCCATCGAGCTTCGTAATAATTAAATCGCTTAAGCCCAGTGCAGCATGAAAGGCTTTTACTTGGCTAAGCCCATTTTGCCCGGTATTGCCATCCAAAATTAACAGAGTATGGTGCGGTGCCCCAGGTAAGATTTTGCCAATCACCCGTTTAATTTTTTGCAACTCTGCCATTAAGTGGTCTTGGGTTGAAAGTCGCCCAGCCGTATCAATCATGAGTATGTCTGATTGCCGGGAAATTGCCGCTTGAATTGCATCATGGGCAACTGCTGCGGCATCGGCGCCATCTTGGGTAATAACCTCAACTTGATTGCGCAAACCCCATTCCTGTAATTGCTGACGTGCGGCAGCCCGAAATGTATCGCCCGCTGCCAATAGAATAGATTTACCTTGGTTTTGAAAGTGATGACATAGTTTGCCAATGGTGGTGGTTTTACCAGCACCATTTACACCAACAATTAACCAGACTTCAGGACGAGCAAGAGGCACTGCGTTGAGAAGGGGATTCGAGCTTGGCTCGAGGGGTTTCAGTAGCTCAGCCACCAACTGAATTAAAAGCACCTGCAGATCAGTCGCCGAAGCTGTTTTTTGTAATTTAGCCGCCCGCCGTAAGGCGATGATTAGGGCTTCAGTAGTAGGTAAGCCAACATCACTTTGCAGTAAGGCTTCTTCCAGAGCCATAAACCATGCTTCATCAGCTTGATTGGATTTAAATAATGCGCCGAGGGTTTTACGTAAACCAAACATAATCGATACAATCTAAAAGATGCATCTTATCAATTTAATCTCTCGGATCGTGAATTAATCGATGCGCTACTCAGCATTAAAAACTTATCTAGCCCTTATTTTATTCCTGTTTTTTCATTATTCAGCAGCCGAAGTAATGTCTCCTCAAGTAGAGACTCAGGAATTTACCCTTAATAACGGCTTACGGTTGATTGTGCGAGAAGACCATCGGGCGCCTACCGTAGCTCATATGGTGTGGTATCGCGCGGGCTCAATGGATGAAGTCAATGGCAAAACCGGCGTTGCCCATGTACTTGAACACATGATGTTTAAGGGAACGGATAAGGTTAAGACAGGGGAATTTTCTCGTTTAGTCGCGGCTGTGGGGGGACGTGAAAATGCTTTTACTTCGCTTGATTACACGGCCTATTTTCAACAAGTTGAAAAATCGAAATTAGCTACGGTCATGCAACTAGAGGCTGACCGTATGAGCAACCTCAATTTTGACGATGCCGAATTTAAAAAAGAAATTCAGGTCATTATGGAAGAAAGGCGCTTACGTACTGAAGACAATCCCAATGCCATCATGAATGAGACTCTGATGGCCACCGCTTTTATGAGTTCCCCTTATCGTCACCCTGTCATCGGCTGGATGAATGATATAGAAAACATGCAGGCAGTAGATGCACGCAATTGGTATGCCAATTGGTATGCCCCCAATAATGCCATCGTCGTTATTAGCGGTGATGTCGACCCAGCTAAAGTCTATGTTTTAGCTGAACAATATTACGGTCAACTGCAGTCAAAAATGTTACCCGTGCGCAAGCCCCAAATAGAGCCGGCACAAATTGGCATTAAAAATGTTCTCGTTCAGGCGCCAGCAGATACCCCACAGATTACGATGGCGTGGAAAGTGCCCCATTTGGATCCAAGTAGGCCTGACCAAGTAGAGCCATTCGCTATAGAGGTTTTGGGCGGGGTTTTAGATGGCTATGACAATGCCCGCTTAACTCGTGCCTTAGTAAAACAACAGCGTTTAGCAGATGGCGTTGATGCTGCTTACGACTTAATTTCACGCGGACCGCAGCTATTTCAAATTAGTGCCACTGTCGCAAAAGGAAAAACAGTTGCCCAGGTGCAAGTTGGCATTCGTCAGGTGCTACAGGAGTTAATCACCCAAGGTGTCACCGAAGCTGAGCTAAAGCGGATTAAAGTCCGCATCTTAGCGAATCAAATATATAAACGGGACTCCATTTTTGGGCAAGCAATGGAAATTGGCAGCGCTGAAATTGCTGGATTTTCATGGCGAGATTTAGACTCCTTGTTAGCACGTATTCAGGCTGTTACTCCTGCGCAAGTTCAGGCGGTTGCTAAACGCTACCTCGTCGATGAAGGTTTAACTATAGCTGTGTTAGATCCCCAGCAACGAAAGGCAAAGAGCCAATGAAGTTGATACTGAAGATGCTGGCGCTTAGCATAGCGAGTGCCATTATTGTGATGTCATCTGCATGGGCAACTCCACCAATTGAAACGCTTAACTTAGCTAACAATGCGCGCGCTTACTTAATTCAAACCAAAGGCTTACCAATTATCGATATTGAAGTGACTATTGATGCGGGTGAGCAATATGATCCCCCCAATAAAAAAGGCTTAGCTGCTCTTACGGCTAGCTTATTAAGTCTTGGTACGCAGAGCGGCAAGAGCGTGTTAAGTGAGGCTGCGATTGCAGATGAAGTTGCCGACTTGGGAGCCAGTTTATCGGTAGCAGCAGGCGGCGAGAGGGCTTCACTGCGCATCCGTAGTCTCAGTCGCGCCGACCTGCGTCAACGGGTGGTTGAATTAGGTGCAACCATTTTGGCGCATCCGAGTTTTGAACCCAAAATTGTTGCCCGCGAAAAACAACGCTTAATTGCTGCATTATTAGAGGCAGAAACGAAGCCCGAATTTATTTTAGAGCGGCGTTTTAAAAAAGTAGTCTATCGCGACTATCCGCTTGGTTCTTTTGCTACACCGCAGTCTATTGAGCAAATTCAAGTTAGCGATCTCAAGCAATTTCATCAATTGTTTTATCGACGTGATCGGATGACAGTTAATTTAGTTGGTGATCTTGGTCCGCTTGAGGCAACGCAAATTGCCCAGGCACTGATCTTGCAATTGTCACCAACCGGCCCAGCTATCCCAGCCTTACCGCTGCTGACTGAATCACCTATCGAGCCAGCCGCCGCAAGAGAAGCCCAAATTGCCTTCGATGCGCAGCAAACCCATATTGCTATGGGTATGACCGCTGTGCCCCGCAATGATCCCGATTATTTCCCCTTGCTTGTTGGGAACTATGTTTTAGGTGGCGGCGGTTTTGTTTCGCGCCTTATGAATGAGGTACGAGAAAAACGAGGCTTAGCTTATAGTGTTTCAAGTTACTTTAGTCCAGGCAAGAGCAATGGTATTTTCCAGGCCGGTTTACAAACACGTAATGACCAGGCTGCCCTAGCTTTGGAGGTGATGCGTGAGACGATTGCCCGTTTTATTAGTGAGGGCCCGAGCCCAGCCGATTTATTAGCAGCTAAAGCAAATTTAAGTAATGGCTTTCCCTTGCGCATTGATAGTAATCGTAAGTTGCTCGACAATCTATCTTCAATCACGTGGAATAATTTACCCCTGGATACCTTGGAAACTTGGACGAAACAACTAGAGTTGGTCACAGTTGAACAAGTACGCCAAGCCTTTCAAAAACATTTGGCGATGAATCGAATGCAAACAGTCATAGTTGGGGCTAGCATCACACCCAAAAAATAAGTGTTAGTGATTCAAAAAAGCCATGAGTTTCATTAAATCACCTCGACCTTTACCGCAGCAAATTAGAATTATTGGTGGAGTTTGGCGTAGTCGCCAAATTAAAGTAATTAATCAACCTGGCTTGCGGCCCAGTACTGATCGCTTACGCGAAACATTATTTAATTGGTTGGGTCAAGATTTAAGTGGCTTGCGTTGCCTCGATGTATTTGCAGGCGCGGGCGCTTTAGGATTTGAAGCGGCGTCGCGTAATGCCGCCCTAGTGGAATTAATTGAAAAAAACAAAAACGCTTTTTTGAATTTGACGCTTAATCTTCAAAATCTGCACAGTTACCCTGTGGCTGGACAAATTACCTTACTACAGGGGGATGGCTTACAGTTTTTAAAAGCGCAAACCGCAGGATCATGGGATTTAATTTTTCTTGATCCACCCTTTCAAGAGCCCCATTTGCTTATCGATGCCGCTAAAGAGGCTGGCCGAGCTTGCACATCAAGTCCTCAGAGCGCAATATACATTGAGTGTCCTCTAAGCACAGATAAAGCGAATCTCATTTCGGCCCTGCAGAATTGGACTTGTGTCAAAGAGTTGGCCATCGGGCAGACCTTAGCATTGCTGTTTCGGGCCACTTCAGGCTAAACTGCGGTCTACTTATAGAGAGTGAAGCAATAATAAAAGAGGGGGAAGTATGGCAGTAGCTGTTTACCCAGGTACCTTTGATCCGTTCACCCGAGGGCATGAAGATTTAGTCCGTCGCGCTTCGAGTATTTTTGGCGAAGTCATTGTCGGGGTTGCTGATAGTCGCAGCAAGAAGCCTTTTTTTAATCTTGAAGAGCGTATTGCCATTGCCAAAGAGGTTTTAAACCACTATAGCAATGTAAAAATAGTCGGTTTCACAGGTCTGTTAAAAGATTTTGCCCGTGAGCATCAAGCACGGGTCATCGTCCGCGGTTTGCGAGCCGTATCCGATTTTGAATATGAGTTTCAAATGGCAGGTATGAATCGCTATTTATTACCCGATGTCGAAACCTTATTTTTAACGCCATCTGATCAATATCAATTTATTTCGGGAACCTTTGTGCGTGAGATTGCCTTAATGGGTGGGGATGTGAGTAAGTTTGTTTTTCCTTCGGTAGAAAAATGGTTAGCTAAAAAAATAGCTGAACACAAACCATAAAATAAGACTGTCTAATGGCGTTAATGATTACCGATGATTGCATTAACTGCGATGTTTGCGAGCCAGAATGCCCAAATGATGCCATTTTTATGGGCCTAGAGATCTACGAAATCAATCCGGCAAAGTGTACCGAGTGCGTCGGTCATTTTGATACCCCTCAATGTCGGCAAGTCTGTCCGGTGGATTGCATTCCGCTCAATCCCGCTTTTGTCGAGACTTCAGCAGAACTTTTATTAAAGTATCAGCAATTAAGCGGTGCCGTTGCCATCCTTACTGAGACTAATGCAGAAAAGGTAAAGCCTTAGCAGTTTGTATGCAATGTTTGTGTGGCATTTTGCATATCTCCAGCGAGTATTAATGGAATTATACCTAAGGCTTTATCAAGTGCAGATTCGAGCAATGCCTGCTCTTCTTTGCGGGGTTTTTTTAAAACATAATCAACTACTTCGATAGGCTTGCGCTCGCTGGCAAGATCGCGTGGATGGCCAATGCCAATGCGTAAACGCCAAAATTCGGCACTACCTAGATGGGCCTGAATATCTTTAAGCCCATTGTGACCGCCCGTACCTCCACCAAATTTCAGACGCGCCACTCCTGGCCTGAGATCAAGCTCATCGTGGACCACTAAAATAGAATCGGGCGCTATTTTGTGAAAACGACAGCATGCGCCAACCGATTGACCACTTAAATTCATAAAAGTATTGGGTTCAAGCAGATAGCGCTCAAGACCCTGCAATTTGGCCTTAGCAACATATCCTAGAAAACGTTTTTCGTACTCTAGGGAAATTTTCAATTGGGCTGCTAAGGATTCGACAAACCAAAAGCCAGCATTATGTCGATCTTTTTCATGCTCCTCGCCCGGGTTGCCCAAACCTACAATTAACTGAATCATGATGCTAATGTAGCTGAAGGTAGAAAAAATGTCATCGACTGACTTACAAAAAAGAAAACCCGCTGATTGCGGGCTTTCTTGAGTGTCGATCTAATTTAAGCCTTAGCGTCTTTATCTTTTTCTTTAGCGGCATCTGCAGCAGCAGGGGCTGCTTCAGTAGCAACAGCAGCAACAGTCTCAGGTTCTGCTTTGACAGTTGGAATACGTGCATTAGCAATCACCGGATTTTCCTGTTCGATATGCAAGACTAGGGAAACGCCTTTTGGCAAGACTACGTCTTTCGCATGAATTGCATGACCAACTTCAATTTTACTGAGATCAACTTCGATGAACTCAGGTAAATCGGCTGGTAAGCAAGTAATTTCAAGATCATTAGCGATATGACTAATTACCGCACCACCCAATTTAATGGCAGTTGATTCTTCTGCCCGTGTAAAGTGCAAAGGAATCCGCATATGAATTTTTTCCGTTGCCGAGACACGTTGAAAATCAATATGTAAAACAAGTGGCTTAAAGGGATGCATTTGGTAATCGCGGAGCAGGGCTTGTTGGGCTTTGCCACCAATTTCAATTTCTAAAATAGACGAGTGAAAAGCTTCTTTGCGTAACGCATGAAAAAGCGCGTTATGGTCTAGTTCAACCACTTGCGGCGCATTTTGACCGCCATAAATAATGCCCGGAGTTTTACCGGAATTGCGTAGGCGGCGGCTCGCACCCGTTCCCTGCACGCTTCTTTCAAAAGCAACGACTTTCATAAGGACTCCCAAATTGAGGTTAATTTCCGTTCGCGACCAAACAGAAAAGCCTCAAATTATAGCTTGCTTAGGGCTTTTTAAGCAATTGGAGGCTCAGCACCTTAAAAAACAGCTTAAAATTGGCCTTTATTCAGCAAATAGGGACATCACTGAGTCACCCTTGCTTATGCGCAGGAGGGTTTCGGCCAATAGGGGGGCAACACTTAATTGGCGAATTTTCTTTACTTTACTGGCTTCTTCGGTGAGGGGGATGGTGTCAGTTACCACTACTTCGTCAAGCTCTGAGGCGGCAATTCTAGCCACAGCGCCACCCGATAAAACAGCATGGGTACAGTATGCGGTCACCCCTTTGGCGCCGCGCTCTTTAAGTGCTTCTGCAGCCTTACAAAGGGTGCCACCAGTATCAATAATATCGTCCATGATGACGCAATGACGACCTTCCACTTCACCAATCAGGTGCATCACTTCAGAAACGTTCGCCTTAGGACGGCGTTTATCAATAATGGCTAAATCACAGTCTAGCTGTTTGGCCATCGCGCGGGCTCTTACTACCCCGCCAATATCGGGGGAGACCACCAATAAATCATCCCCTTTCTTGTTTTGTAGATCAGCCAGTAAAACGGGGGAAGCATAAATATTATCTACAGGGATATCGAAAAACCCTTGAATCTGATCGGCATGGAGATCCATGGTCAAAACCCGCTCGATGCCGGCGACCGACTGCAACATATTGGCAATAATGCGAGCTGAAATAGCCACCCGCGCCGAACGTGGACGACGGTCTTGGCGGGCATAACCAAAGTAAGGGATCACTGCCGTTATGCGGCTTGCAGATGCTCGCTTTAGGGCATCAATCATGATCATTAATTCCATCAAATTATCATTTGTTGGTGCACAAGTTGATTGGATTACAACAACATTTTTCCCGCGCACATTTTCTTGAATTTCCACCTGAATTTCACCATCTGAGAATCTCCCTACAAAGGCTTTGCCGAGGGGAAGACTTAATTGTTTGGCAACTGCATTCGCTAGAGCAGGGTTAGCATTGCCAGTAAATAACGTCAGGAAATCGGAGTTCATAAGGGCAGACATGTAGGCTATGCAGTTATTTGGCAGGGGAGGAAGGATTCGAACCTTCGCATGCTGGAATCAAAATCCAGTGCCTTAACCAGCTTGGCGACTCCCCTGTAGTGTGTCATTTTGATGAAATCGCATTGTAAGCGGAATTTTGATTTAAACCCTGTACTACACGCCCAACCCACCCCGGGGGGAGTTGAGTGCAAAGATCGGCTGCGCGAGATTCGGCAAGAGCATCTGTCAGAGCAACAAAAACACTGCTCCCAGAGCCTGACATGCTTGGTTTAGAAAAAGGTAGCATCTGTTCAATCCAATCTAAGGCTTGCTGAACCGCGGGGCAAATTTGTACTGCAACTGCCTGACAATCATTAACCCATTTATTTTTTAACGCTGGTGAGACTAAATAGTCATTGATTGTAATCGGGGCATGGTTACGGGTCAATTCAGGCGCCTGGAAAATGGTTGCAGTGGCAATCGATTTGCCGGGAAAAATAACCAAATAGCGTGTTGGTTTTAGATCTATTTCCTGCAACTGCTCCCCAATACCTTCGACAAAAGCATTTTTTCCAAAGAGAAAAAAGGGTACATCCGCCCCAAGCTGAAGACCCAGTTGCATGAGCGTAGGCAAATCTAAATTTAATTTCCATAAATAGTTTAAGCCCAGTAAAACAGCGGCAGCATCAGATGAGCCGCCGCCCAGCCCAGCGCCCACGGGGATATTTTTCTCTAAGGTAATGGTTACGCCCGCTTGAGCGCCACTAAAAGTTTTCATTAGTTCGGCCGCTCTGACAACGAGATTATGTCGCGAGTCGACACCAGGCCATGATGTAGTTAGATGAACCTGATGATCTGCAGAAAGTTGCAGGGTGATTAAATCGCACCAGTCGATAAATTGAAAAACCGATTGCAACAGGTGATAGCCATCTTGCCGTTGACCTACGATATGTAAAAATAAATTGAGCTTCGCAGGAGCTAAAAGTTGAACTGTCTTAGTTGCTGGCATAGTCAAAAACTAACCGCACTTCAACTGAACCTAGATTGGTATTCCGAATCATGATCATTTTTTCAAGTTTACTGGGATTGATCCAATCGTAATTGAGGGTCCAGCCATCTTGTTTTATCTGGGTTACTAGGCCGTCGCTATTGCGTTCAACACTCGCGCTACTTCCCGGTCTAGCTTGGGCTCGCATCCAGTCAGATAAACCACGAGCGGGTAACGCCAGGCCCAGGGCATTCAGTAATAATGTGTCAGCATCAAAGGCTTTGAACGTTTCACCATTGCGCTCAAGAATCGCTTCGCCCGGAGTTACGGTAATTTTAGCTAGTGCTCCACCAATGGGATTGCGAATTTCTAAGACATCACTTAATTTATTTTGGGTGAGTGTGAAGCCACCTGAACCACCTTGATTACGGCCCTCAACACTACCGGTTACTTTCACCGAGAAGCGCCCGTCCCATTGTGCTGATTTGCTTTCATTGTGACTAACCCAATCTGGCTTAAGCCGCGCTAAGGTTTCCCGTAAAGTCGCATTATTCGCATCTAATTTCTCGGCTTGACGCCACGAAGCTTCGGCAGCGCTAACTTGTTGTTGGCGCCACTGTACTTCACCTAAATGGGCGGCAATATCAGCCTCCGGTTTTTTTTGTAGTGCTTCTTGTAATTGCTGGGCCGCTAAGGCAGTATTACCGAGACGAAAATTAACCCATCCCAGGCTATCTAAAATAAAAGCGTCGTCAGGAGAAAGCTGGTGCGCTTTAGTAATTAAGGCAAAAGCTTCAGGCAATTTTTCCTTGCGATCGGCCAAGGAGTAACCCAAGGCATTTAAAGCATTAACATCATTTGGACTTTGGATCAAAATCATCCGCAAGACCTTTTCCATTACTTCAGGATGACCTGTTTTGTCTGCAGCCATGGAGTAGAGGAAAAGAATATCCTTATCCTGGGGAAGCGGATTGAGGGCAGAAATAATGCTGTAAAAAGCCTGCAGCGCAGAATCTTCATTAACGGCTTTTGCAAATAGCGGCATGAGTCGCTTAATAGTGGCTTCACGATCCGCTGGTTTTTGGCCGCGCAAAAGCGTTACCGTAGGCTGCACCGAGTCAGCCCAGCGTTGGTTTAGCATGAGTAAGGTAACCAACACTTCTTTTGAATTGCCTGGCGCAGCGCCAGCCAACTTATCCCAGCTTTCAGCTGCCTCTAAGGCGCTGTCAGGAGCGCCCGCCGCCAAAGCGATTTCCATTGCACGTTGGGCTAAACGAGGATCACGGGTTTTGCGCGCCAAGCTTAAATAAGTTTGATACCCTAAGGCAAACTCCCCCCGCTGCACAGCAATTTCGGAGGCCAGTACTTCAAAAATAGTCTGACCACCATCATTTTCAATAGCCGGTTTGGGGAGCTCTTTAATTGGCTCAGCAAAGACGGGCACCGAAATACAGAAGGCTAGACTGAGGGTGAAATTGAGGATTAAAAAAGGTTTCATAACCCCATTCTAATCGCGGAAACTACAATCTATTTATGCCTGAACTACCTGAAGTAGAAGTAACCCGTCTTGGAATCCAAGCCCACCTTGAGGGACGCTGTATCTCTGGCCTCGATGTGCTTGATGGCCGCCTACGTTGGCCGGTAGCTAAAAATCTGGCGACTATTTTGCGGGGACAACAAGTTCACGCGATTGAGCGTAGGGGGAAATATCTCCTGTTCCGCTTAGATCAAGGTTATTTACTTATCCATCTAGGGATGACAGGCGTCTTACGGATTTTGCCAACGATTGAATTACCAAAGCCACACGATCGGGTGATTTTTTATTTTGGCCCGATGAGTTTACGTTTGCACGACCCTAGAAAATTCGGCGCGGTAATTTGGCATCCAAATATTAAAGGACCTGTCGGTCTCAATCCCTTACTTAGTAAGCTGGGAGTCGAGCCAATGTCAACAGATTTTGCTGGCCCAGCAGCAGCAGAATTGTTGTACCGCGCTTCCCGAGGAAGAAAAATAGCGGTAAAACAATTTTTATTAGCTGGACAAGCCGTCGTTGGGGTAGGCAATATCTACTGTTCAGAAAGTCTATTTGAGGCGGGCATTCATCCTGCTAAAGCAGCCGGAAGACTGACCCGCCCAAATTGCGCACGTTTAGCGGTCGCAATTCGGGCAGTCTTAACACGCGCTATTAAAGCTGGGGGTAGTTCATTGCGCGATTTTGTTAATAGCGCCGGCGAGCCAGGTCACTTTATGATGCAAACTAAAGTCTATGATCGCCGTGATCAGGCTTGTAGAGTATGCAATACCCCAATTCGTCAAATAGTGCAAAGTCAACGCTCAACCTACTACTGCCCAGTTTGTCAAAAACGCTAAATCACGATCAATTTGCAGCAGCACTTTTACGTTGGCATCAACAAGATGGTCGCACGGGTTTACCTTGGCAAAATCTACATGATCCTTATGCCATTTGGATTTCTGAAGTTATGTTGCAACAAACGCAAGTTAGCACCGTGCTTGAGCGGTACCCTAGACTCATGCAGCGTTTTCCCACAGTTCAGGCTCTAGCTGCAGCCCCCTTAGATGATGTCCTCGCGGAATGGAGTGGTCTTGGCTACTATAGTCGAGCACGTAATTTGCATGCTTGTGCAAAACAAATTGTGCGGGATTACGGTGGTCATTTTCCTCGAGAATTAACACAATTAGAAAGCTTAGCGGGAATTGGCAGATCGACCGCAGGTGCGATCGCCGCCTTTGCTTTTAATTTACGTACACCGATCTTAGATGCCAATGTAAAGCGGGTATTAGCAAGGCTATTTGGCATTAAGGGCCCGGTTCAAAGTAAACCAGTTAGTGATCAATTGTGGCAATTAGCCCAAACTCTTTTACCTCAAGAGGCAAAATTAATGCCACGCTATACGCAGGCTTTGATGGATTTTGGTGCCACTTGGTGTACTGCACGTCAACCCATTTGTTTAAGCCTTCAAAATAGTCATACAAAAAAATGCCCATTTGAAAATCGTTGTATTGCCAAACAAAGCAATCAAGTGCTGGCCTTACCCGAGAAAGTAGTCAAGACGAAATCACCAGAATTTGATTGTGAGATGCTCATCATTCAAGCGCAAGAACAGATTTTATTGCAACGTCGCCCAACCCAGGGCATCTGGGGCGGCTTATGGTCTTTGCCCGAATCGAATTGGCAAAAAATAGCCCTTGATAATTTCGTGCAGTCGCCAAAAATAAAAAAATCTCTCAGCGCCAAAAAATTACTGCAAATGATTTTTGCATCAGGCCAAGTAGCAGAAAAAGTAGTCGACCAATTCATTAAATTAAGTGATAAACCAGTAGCAGGCTCGCCGCTAAAACATGTCTTTACCCATCGAGTATTGTGGATTCAGTCTTGGCGAATTCAATTGAATAGACCTATATCTATCGCGGGTACAGATTATGCTTGGTTTAAGCTGAATGAACTCGATGCACTTGGGTTACCGCAAGCAATTCGACTTATTTTTCGGGATTGGAATCTAATTCCCGATGCCGATAAAGCAAATGAATAGGTAAAGTGCTAACCTCATTTTTTTCTAACGCTTGGCCAAGTCGATTGATTAAGTAAACCGAGCGATGTTGTCCGCCAGTACAACCAATCGCAATCGTTAAATAACTGCGACCATCAGCGATGTAATGGGGTAACCAATTTTGTACAAAGCGAATAATGTCATCAGCCATTGCGTTCACTTCCGGAATTGCACTTAAGAAATTTTTAACCAGCTCATCTCTGCCAGTTAGGGGGCGAAGTAATTTGTCGTAGTAGGGGTTAGGTAGGCAGCGGACATCAAAAACCAGGTCAGCTTCATTTGGCAACCCTTTTTTAAAGCCAAATGATTCAAGAATGACCGTTAAACCGACGGGCTTATCTTTAATCAGATCTTGAATCCAAGAGCGGAGGGTATGGGCTGGGAGATTACTAGTATCAATACTATGCGCCGTCTTGCTGAGGGGCTCAAGGAGTTTGCGCTCTAACTCAAGTGCTTCAATTAGGGTGTTGGCTATTGTCTGATTAGGGTTGGCGCCAGCTTTAACTGAAAGGGGGTGACGGCGCCGAGTTTCAGAAAAACGCTGCACTAAGGTATTCGTATCCGCATTAATAAAGAGCACTCGCACCTGGTGGTTAGCTTGTAGCTTCTCAAGTAGTTGGGGTAACTGGGCGATGGAATCACCGCGCCGAGCATCAATTGCAACCGCAACCCGCTCGCGGTTTTCAGTTTCAAGTGTGGTTATTAGCGCCTCTAAAAGAGAGACGGGTAAATTATCGATGCAATCAAAACCAGCATCTTCAAAGGCTCTCAAGGCGACGGATTTACCTGAGCCTGAAATACCAGTGATAAGGTGAATTTGCATTTTTTAAAGCAAACGCCCCTGTAATTTATTGTTTTCTGCTTCAGTGTTCATTTGGCTGCGCTGCCGCTCAATAAATTCTTTGAGCGTATCAATTCCGCGCAATTGCAGAATGGTATTGCGCACTGCAGCCTCAACTAAAACTGCTAAATTACGGCCAGCGGCAACCTGAATTTTAACCGTACGAATTGGTACACCCAAAACGTCAATATGTTGCGCCTCAATAGGCAAGCGTTCAAATTCGCCATCGGATCGACGTACTAATTGCACCATCAAACGCAACTTGAGTCGACGACGCACAGCGGTTTCACCAAAAATAGTACGAATATCGAGTAAGCCAAGGCCCCGTACCTCTAATAAATCGCGCAAAATTAGCGGGCAACGGCCCTCGATGTAGTCGGGGCCAAGTCGTGAAAAATCAACCGCATCATCGGCAACTAAACCATGGCCACGGGAAATTAATTCGAGCCCCAATTCGCTTTTGCCGAGGCCCGATTCGCCCATAATCAAGACCCCCAAACCCAAGATATCCATAAAGACACCATGCATAGTAATGCGGGGCGCACCTATTTTGCTTAAGTAAGTACGCAAATTATCAATCACTGTGGCCGCCGAAACAGGGGTCGAAAATAGCGGGGTTGAAGAGCGCTGACAATAGAGTTTGAGGTCTGGATCGGCCTCTTGCCCATCAGCCACAATTACGCATGGTGGATCTTTCGAGAGCATGCTAGCGAGTTGCATATGACGTTGATCGGGCTCAAGTGCTGCATGATAGGCAACTTCTTGCGTACCAAAAATTTGGATGCGACTGGGGTGGATGAGATTTAAGTGACCGACTAAATCTGAAGAAGCAGAAGCAGCTAGCACAGCCTCAGACGGAAATTTACGGTCAGCACCCTCTAAACCACCAACCCAGGAGAGTTTTAAGTCACCCATATTGTCATCAAAAATTTGTTGGGCGCTTAAGCTTTCAAGAATCAACGACTGCGTCATGGCTTAGGTCTTCCATTGGCGTAATATTTGGCACACTTTTTCAGGGTCAATTTCATTTTCTAATGCAGCGCGTGCAATAGGGTCGGAGAGTAATTGAGCAATTGCTGAAAGTATTTCCAGATGTTCTTGTGTGGCTTTTTCAGGCACCAAGAGAAAAACTAAGATGTTCACCGGCAATTGATCTGGAGCGGCAAATTCAATTGGTGTTGCCACTTTAATGAAAGCAGCGCAAGGATGCTTTAGGCCCTTAACCCGCCCATGGGGAATTGCTACGCCCGCACCTAGACCAGTTGAGCCCAACTGTTCACGTGCATTCAGAAAGCTCAAGACGGAGTCAGCTGAAACCGTATTGAGTTGATTAGCAAATAAAGCGGCTGCAGCTGTAAAAACCTCACTCTTATTTTTAGCGGGACTATTAAGTGCAATGCAGTCGGCAGTAAATAGGGGGGTTAAGACATTCATTCAAACGACTTTTCTTGCTGATAGTTTTGGTGCTTCTCTTTATATTTCATGACTTGTCGTTCTAATTTATCCACTACATTATCCATTGCATGGTAGAGATCTTCATGATGGGCTTGAGCAAACAGCTCTTTCCCTTTCAGGTGGAGCGTAATTTCTGCAGTTTGACGAAGATTTTTTTCTTTCGCATTATCAATTATTAAAAATGCTGAAGCATCAATCACTTGATCAAAGTGTTTAAGAATTTTTTGCATGCCATTTTCAAGATGCATACGAATTCCAGGAGTAACTTCAAGGTGACGGCTATTAATTTTTAAATTCATGAGCAACTCCTCAATTATTTAAGTCTGTTTTGAATCCACGAAACTCTAGGTTAGCAGTGATTCGAAGCAATTCCAAGGGTTTTGCAATTTTTTATTACATGCGGAAATTTTCGCCCAAATAGACGCGCCTAACGGCATCATTTTGAATAATTTCATCAGGTTTACCGGCTGCTAATACACTACCTTCACTAATAATATAAGCATGATCACAAATGCCTAAGGTTTCACGCACATTATGATCGGTGATCAGAACGCCAATTTGGCGGTCTCGCAGAAAGCGCACAATACGTTGAATTTCGCCAACAGCAATAGGGTCAACCCCAGCAAATGGTTCATCAAGCAAAATAAATTTTGGCTGGGAAGCAAGGGCGCGGGCAATTTCAACGCGTCTGCGCTCACCGCCTGAAAGCGATAAAGCAGGATTATCACGTAAATGGCTTATTTGCAGCTCCTCCAATAATTCATCTAAACGTAGACGAATCTCTTTTTTGCCTAGTGCTTTACCCCCTTGAACCTGTAATTCCAGAACCGCTTGAATATTTTCCGCAACGGTTAGCTTACGAAAAACCGAGGCCTCTTGCGGCAAATACGATAAACCCATGCGCGCTCTCTCATGAATGGGTAGATGACTAATTTCAGTGCCATTGAGTTGAATTGTGCCGCCATCAAACGGAACTAATCCGACAATCATATAAAACGAGGTCGTTTTACCTGCGCCATTGGGACCGAGTAAGCCAACTACTTCGCCGCTTTTAACCTCAATAGTGACATCTCGTACTACGGCACGCGAACCATATTTTTTTTGTAAGTGCTGCGCAATTAGAACAGCAGGCGGAATTGCGTTTGGAGATAAAGATGTCATTTAATCGGTGTCTTACGTCGTGGCGACAAAATAGCGCGCGCTAAGGGGGGTGAGCTTAAGAGAGAGGGGTCGGTAGGCGGTATCACTAGGTAACGTTGCTGCTGATCATCGTACTGAATTTTCCAGCCAGATATATTATCGAGGGTTTGCATATTTAATAAGCGCTTAAAGTTTGCATCACCAATTAAAGTTAAAACTTCTTTTTTATCATCGTAGAGAATTTCTTTACCACGTCCCTGCATAAATTCTTCGGCAGGACCTTCGCGCCGCTCGCGGATGCTGGCAACCAATTCTGGTGTACCCTTAATCTGAACTGCTTGATATCCCTCGGGATCGATTTGAATCACACTGTCCTCGCCAGTTATCACAATACTACCTTTAACCAACAAAATATCCCCTTTTAAGACGTAACGTTGGTCTACATCATCAATTGAAACCGAATCCGCATTGAGAATTAAGGCTTTATCTCGATCCGCTTTTTCTGCCACGGAAGATAGCGAAAAAAAACCACAGCAAAGGCTCAGCAGAATTGAGGAAATTAAATACCGATTACTCATCATCTTAGCGCTGACCCTGCTGTTCTCGTTCAATGCGACCTTGTACTTTGCCAAATAGGGTCATGGTTTGCGTCACATTATTAAAGCTGCCTCCCTCATTTGAAGTCAAAATAGAGAGTCCCTGCTCAAGGGTCAAGGGGTAACGCGTGTTAATTAAATCGTCGTTAATCAGCACCTGAAAGTAATCAGATAAGGCAATCATTTGGGGTGCTGCTTTTTGATTTTCAAGCGCTGGCTGTGCGGGACGAAAAATTTCAGCATGGCCAGATAAGTCCAGAATCGAAATATCGCCATCCAGGTGACCTATATCCGCTTGTACTGATACCGGTACTTTTGGGGGTTGAAAAGAGCGCATTCGAGGCGCCTTAATATCAATAGTTGCATCGTCTTCGTAGTGAATTAATTGTTTGCCAACGACCCGATTTTTGGTTTCACCTGATTCATTTAAGGTGGAGAGCGCACCATTGGTGATGGTGTAATCCGGTATATGCAAACGCACAGGGGCAATAGCCGGCAGAGTAGAGGGGCTATTTTTTTCAACCAACCAATAGGTTGCGAGAGTAAGGCCTAGCATTAAAGCCAGCGGGGTTAGGCCCAAGAGCGTGCGCAAAATTCCTACTTTTACCTGTTGTAAATTCCATTCCATCATTTACTTGCCGGCCTTTTGCAATAAAGCATCGTAGTGGTTTTGGGCTTTTAAAATGAGATCGCATAACTCGCGTACAGCGCCACAACCGCCGGCTAGTTCTGTAATCAAGTGGGCCTGCTGTTTAACGCCTGCATGAGCTGAAGCTGGGCAAACGATAAGGCCTGCCTGCCGCATCATTGACAAATCAGGCCAATCATCGCCCATGACCGCAACTTGATCGCGCTGAAGATTGAGATTTGTTAGTAGTTGCTCGAGGGCAACACCTTTTTGTGTAATACCCATAAAAAGATGGGTGATACCCAGTTCACTACAACGTGCACTCACAATGGGAGAGTTGCGCCCAGTAATCACCGCACAGGCAATACCACTTTGCTGCAGCAGTTGGATTCCCAGGCCATCTTGAATATCGAAAGCTTTGTGTATTTCTTTGCCCTCAGGCCCTAAATAAATTTGTCCATTCGTGAGTACCCCATCGACATCGAGGACTAACAGTTTGATATGCGTTGCTCGTTCCCAGGCTTGGGGAAAGAGGCTCGATGCGTTACTGACTGGGGTATTAAATGCGTTAGACATAGATAAAGAAAAAGTTAACTCACCCTGATCACAGCAGATTAAATTACTTTTGCAGCAAATAAATCATGCAAATTAAGCGCGCCTAATAGGCTGCCATCGGGAGCGGTGACTACTAAATGATTAATCCGAAATTTTTCCATCATCTCGATAGCCTCTTCAGCTAGCAGGTCGGGCGGGATGGTATGGGGTTGAGTGGTAATAGCAGCCTGCAAAGTGATGCCACTTAAGTCAATCGACTTTTCAAGTAAGCGACGCACATCGCCATCGGTAAAAATACCAACGATTTTTTGTTGTTGATTTAAAGCAATAACCATACCCATTTGTTTGGCGCTCATTTCTAGAAGTGCTGCAGACAGGGTGGCATCGATATTAATTTGGGGGGTTTGATTTAGTGGTCGCATCACTTCGCTAACATAGCTAAATTGTTTTCTGCCTAAGCGGCCACCTGGATGCGAGCGAATAAATTCTTCTGCTTGAAATCCTTTGATGTCAAGCAAAGCAACCGCTAAGGCATCACCCATTGCTAAAGCTGCAGTGGTGCTGCTGGTAGGCGCTAAATTGTGTGGGCAAGCTTCTTTGGCAACACTGGTATCTAAGTGTGCATCAGCTAACCGCGCTAAAGATGAAAGCGGTGCTCCGGTTAGGGCAATCAGTTTTGCCCCAGTGCGTTTAATGATAGGTAAGATTGTAAGCAATTCACTGGTTTCGCCAGAATTCGATAAGGCTACAAAAACATCATCACGCGTCACCATGCCTAAGTCTCCATGGCTCGCTTCGGCGGGGTGAACAAAAAAAGCGGGTGATCCTGTAGAAGCAAAGGTAGCCGCAATTTTCCGGGCAATATGACCCGACTTGCCAATTCCGGACACCACAATTCGCCCCTTGCATTCTTGCAGCATTTCTACGGCTCGAATGAGCGTTTCAGCATTTTCGCCTTCGAGCCGATCGCGCATCGCTTGTAGCGCTTCGGCTTCGATCGTGAGGGTGTCACGGGCCAGCATCAGGGTTCGGTCACGGGTCTTAGCTATCATGGGGTCAGTATATGCCGTCAGTCCTTCAATTAACGCTCATTTTGCTAGGCTCTGGAGTAGCCGGGGTCCTTATTTTCCGCTATTTTGGCTTACCGCCAATTTTGGGCTATTTAACCATTGGTATTTTAATCGGTCCGCATGCCCTAGCTGTCGCAAATGATTCCGCCACAGTCAAGTATTTAGCCGAGTTTGGTGTGGTCTTCTTAATGTTTTCCATTGGGCTGGAATTCAATTTACACAAATTAAAGGCTTTGCGGACGATTGTGTTTGGCTTAGGTGGCAGCCAAGTAGTGATTACGATGATTTTAGCTATGCCGGCCAGTTTTTTAATTAGCTCCTTTTATCCCTTATCTTGGCATGCATCGATTGCCCTTGGGGGCGCTTTAGCGATGTCCTCAACTGCCATTGTGACGAAGTTGCTTGCCGACCGCGCCGAACTAGAAATGGAGCATGGCCGCAATGTGATTGGGATTTTATTGTTCCAAGATTTAGCGGTGGTTTTCCTCTTAATTTTGTTACCATCCTTAGGCAAAAATCCACACGATTTATTGGTGGCCTTATCGCTCACAGCCGTCAAGCTAACAGTTTCCTTGGTACTAATCTTTTTTATTGGCCAAACTCTCATGAGTCGTTGGTTTAGGGTAGTAGCGCGCTTACGTTCGCAAGAACTGTTTATGCTGAATTTGCTATTGATTGTTTTGGGAATGGCGGCCATTACCGCTTATTTTGGTTTGTCCCTCGCCTTAGGTGCTTTTTTGGCGGGAATGTTGATTTCGGAAACGCCTTATCGCCATCAAGTCGAGGAGGACGTTAAACCATTTCGTGATGTATTACTGGGCTTATTCTTTATTTCTATTGGCATGTTGTTAGATTTACAAGTGCTGGCTGCTCAATGGCACCTCGTACTACTTTTATTGATTGCCCCATTAATATTGAAATTTATTGTCATTGCAGTTTTAGCGCGTATGTTTGGTTCAGGTCCTGGGGTAGCCATTCGCACCGGTTTATGCTTGGCACAAGCAGGCGAATTTGGATTTGTATTACTGACACAAATCGATGGCTTAGATTTAATTGATCCACTACTTAGTCAAGCAGTGTTGGCGGCAATGCTCTTGTCAATGCTAGGCGCGCCTTTTTTAATTCAATTTAGCGATCGTATTGCTATGCGCTTTGCTAGTACAGAGTGGCTTTTACAGTCGCTTGCTATCACCCGCGTAGCTGCACAAAGCGTGCGCAATGATCAACACGTCATTATTTGCGGCTTTGGGCGTTCGGGTCAAAGCTTAGCGCGTTTATTGGATCAAGAAAAAATCCCTTATCTGGCCTTAGATCTCGATCCAGACCGCATAGCCGAGGCAGTATCAGCTGGAGATCATGTGGTTTATGGCGACGCTAGTCGAGAAAATTTTTTGGTTGCTGCGGGTCTAGCAAGAGCTAAAACAGTAGTGATTACGTTTGCCGATACGATTGGCAGCTTAAAGGTGCTGCATCAAGTTGAAAAACTTCGGCCTGGCATGACGGTATTGGTTCGCACCACCGACGATGCCGATTTGGGTAAATTACAGGCGGCCGGCGCTACTGAAGTGATCCCCGAGTTAATTGAGGGCAGCTTGATGCTGGCGTCACATGTTTTACTCATTATGGGTGTGCCGATGCGCAAGGTGGTAAGGATTATTACTTCAGCCCGTGAAGCGCGTTATAGCTTATTGCGTGGATATTTTCGGGGCTCAACGGATGATGATTTTAGTGAAAATGAAGCGTGGCGTCTGCATGCAGTTACCTTGCCGCCTGGAGCGGTAAGCATCGGGATGACCTTAGACAAACTACATTTAGAGCTCGATGGAATTACGGTGCAAGCCGTCAGACGCAAGCTCGCTGGAGCCGATTACACCAAGCTTGAATTAAATCCCGACTTGCGTTTACAAGCAAATGATATTTTGGTGCTTTCAGGCAACTCTGAAGCACTAGAGATGGCTGAAGCAAAATTGATTTAGCGTTATTTACTAGCTTCAGCAAATGCGTCGGCTAATTCCGGGCTGTTTTTTTTCTTATTGGATTGCAGAACTTTTGGCGCTGTCTTCGGAGCCCGTCCTTTTTTGAGTAAAGGCGCCAAATAGACACCCGTAAAGCTGGCAGAATTTTTTGCCACTTCTTCAGGGGTTCCGGTAGCAATAATTTGTCCACCGCCTGCTCCGCCTTTAGGGCCTAAATCAATAATCCAATCGGCGGTTTTAATCACATCTAAATTGTGCTCAATGACGACGATGGTGTTGCCCTGTTTTTTCAGGGTATGAATTACCGTCAGCAAAAGTTGGATGTCATGAAAATGAAGGCCAGTTGTAGGCTCATCTAAAATATAGAGTGTTCGACCGGTATCCCGCTTTGAAAGTTCAAGGGATAATTTCACGCGTTGCGCTTCCCCGCCAGATAACGTTGTCGCACTTTGCCCTAATTTCACATAGCCTAAACCAACATCGAGCAAGGTTTTTAATTTACGCTTAACGACGGGAACGGCAGAAAAAAATTCATGTGCCTGTTCAATCGTCATCGACAGCACTTCATGAATATTCTTACCCTTATAACGAATATCTAAGGTCTCACGGTTATAACGCTTGCCATGACAAACATCACAGGGCACATAGACATCGGGTAAAAAATGCATTTCTACTTTTAAAACGCCATCGCCTTCACAGGTTTCGCAGCGCCCACCCTTTACGTTAAAAGAGAAGCGCCCTGCTTCATAGCCGCGTTCACGGGCTGCAGGTACACCAGAAAATAACTCACGAATGGGGGTAAAAAGGCCGGTATAGGTTGCTGGGTTTGAGCGCGGAGTGCGCCCAATTGGCGATTGATCGACGCTAATCACTTTATCAAAATGATCCAATCCTTCAATGCCATCATGTGCTGCTGGCTCGGTACTCGAACCATATAAGTGTTGGGCTACTGCAAAGTGAAGAGTATCGTTAATTAGGGTTGATTTACCAGAGCCTGATACCCCAGTAACGCAAGTCATTAGCCCAACCGGAATGGCAGCATTGACTGACTGTAAATTATTGCCACGGGCACCTAAAATAGTGAGAAAGCGCTCGCCCACTGGAATGCGTTTATCTGGTACCTCGATGCGTTCACGCCCGGCTAAATAATCTCCGGTAAGCGAAGCGGGATTATTTTCAACTTCTGCGGGGGTGCCAATCGCAACTACTTGGCCACCATGTACTCCAGCACCTGGCCCAATATCGATCACATAATCGGCAGAGCGAATCATATCTTCATCATGCTCAACTACTAAAACACTATTACCTAAATCGCGCAAGTGCTTGAGGGTAGCAATTAAGCGATCATTATCGCGTTGATGTAATCCAATTGAGGGCTCATCTAATACATACATGACTCCAGTCAAGCCGGAGCCAATTTGTGAGGCCAAACGAATACGCTGAGCCTCACCACCCGAAAGCGTATCAGCACTGCGCTCGAGTGAAAGATAATCGAGTCCCACATCATTTAAAAAGCGTAAACGGGAGCCGATTTCTTTAACGATTTTATCGGCGATTTCTTTTTTTGCGCCCTTGAGTTCAAGGCTTTCAAAGTAGTCTTTGGCTTCACGTAATGGCAGGGCGCTAATTTCATAAATTGCACGTGCTTGTTGGCCATCGCCTACTTTCACAAAGCGGGCTTCGCGACGTAAACGGGTGCCACTGCAATCTGGACAAGAGCGCATATTTTGATAACGCGCAAGCTCTTCGCGCACAGTCATTGAATCGGTTTCGCGATAACGCCTTTCAAAATTTGCCACAATCCCTTCAAAGGCGTGTTCACGCATACTCAGTTTGCCGCGTTCATTAAGATATTCAAACGGAATTTGAATTTCCCCCGAACCAAATAAAATCAGCTCTTGGGCTTTTTTGGGTAAATTTTCAAACGGTTTTTCAAGATCAAAGTTTGCGTGCTTAGCGAGGGCTTGTAAGAGTTTGAAATAAAACTGATTACGCCGATCCCAGCCTTTAATTGCTCCCGATGCCAGCGATAAATCGGGATGCGCCACAATCCTTTTGGGATCAAAAAACGAAATATGTCCGAGACCGTCACAGGTCGGGCATGCGCCCATGGGATTATTAAAAGAGAATAAACGCGGCTCTAATTCTTGTAGGGAGTATGAGCAAATTGGGCAGGCAAATTTACTAGAAAAGATAGTTGCTTCACCCGTATCCATATTGACGACCATCGCTTTACCGTCAGCTAAGCGCAAGGCCGTTTCAAAAGATTCCGCTAGACGTTGCTGAATATCGGGGCGAACTTTAATCCGATCGACTACAACTTCAATTGAATGTTTGTCATTCTTTTTTAACTTAGGCAACAAATCAACTTCAAAAATTTCTGCTTTTGCCGTATTCGTAGTGCCACCACCAGAGCGAACCCGAAAGCGCACAAAGCCTTGGGCCTGTAAATCTTGGAATAGATCAACAAATTCACCTTTGCGTTCGCTCACCACGGGTGCCAAAATCATTAACTTAGTATCTTCAGGCATGGCTAATACGGTATCAACCATTTGCGAAACACTTTGTGCGGCAAGTGCTAAATTGTGATCAGGACAATGGGGCGTGCCAGCACGTGCAAACAAGAGGCGAAGGTAATCATGAATTTCAGTTACGGTGCCTACAGTAGAACGGGGGTTGTGGCTGGTGGCTTTTTGTTCGATCGAAATTGCTGGTGATAGGCCCTCAATGACGTCAACATCTGGCTTTTCCATTAGTTGTAAAAATTGCCGCGCATAGGCCGATAGCGACTCGACATAACGGCGCTGGCCTTCCGCATACAGGGTATCAAATGCAAGCGAGCTCTTGCCTGAGCCAGATAGGCCGGTAAGCACTACCAGTTTTTCTCTCGGTATATCAAGGTTGATATTTTTGAGGTTGTGCGTGCGGGCGCCGCGGATCTTGATTTCAGTATTCATGTTTTTTTAGCGTAACTTGTTAATATAGCTCTTTCTCATGAATCCTTCAGAACTTCGCTCCACTCTCGCTTTAGCAGGCATTTTTGGCCTGCGGATGCTGGGCCTATTCCTAATCTTGCCGGTCTTTAGCCTTCATGCCCGCGATTTACCGGGGGGGGAGCACGCCTTTTGGGTCGGCCTTTCTTTAGGCATGTTTAATATTGTGCAGGCTTTTTTTCACATTCCCTTAGGTACTTTATCCGACCGCATTGGTCGTAAGCCAGTGGTCGTTTGGGGTTTAGGCTTATTTGTCGTTGGGGCAATCATCGCTTCCAGTCATGATGATTTACTCTGGATTGGTATTGGCCGCGGCATTATGGGCGCTGGCGCCATTTCAGCGGCCATTTCCGCATGGGTGGCTGACCTTACCCGTGAGCAAGTGAGAACCGTGGCTATGGCGATCGTGGGGGGCAGCATCGCTTTATCCTTTGCATTATCGCTCGTCATTGCGGCACCCATTTATCGCCTCATCAATTTAAATGGCATGTTTATGCTTTTGGCAGTAATGGGTTTTATCGCCATTTTGGCAGCGATCTTTGTCGTGCCAAGTACCCCCATCAAGCCGCCTTCTCAACCAGTGTCATTGATACAAATTTTTCTGCGACCTGAATTAGCACGACTCAACGTCGGCGTATTTATTCTCAATGCGACTCAGGTGGCCATGTTTTTTGTTGTCCCCCGCCTTTTAGTGCAAGCCGGCTTTCCTTTAGCTGATCACTGGGTGGTGTATTTGCCGGTAGTACTAATCTCTTTCATCTTAATCGCGCCTTTATTAATTTATGGAGAAAAGAAACAGTGTTTACGCATTTCAGTCTTGCTCAGCATTGGTTTCTTGCTGATCTCACAATTTATCTTTATTGAGGCTGTAACCGTCTTAATGATTGCGCTCGCTTTGCTGACTTATTTTGTTGGTTTTAATTTGCTTGAGGCGCTACAGCCAGCGTTAGTATCTCGGTGGGCGAAAGAATCAAAAGGGGCGGCCTTGGGGATATACAACACAACCCAGTCGATTGGTTTATTTGCTGGTGCTGCCATTGGCGGATGGATTACCGAACACCATGGCGAGCATGCTGTTTTTATTTTAGGTGGAGCGCTCTTAAGCGGCTGGCTTATAATTGCATGGTCGATGCAAGAGCCCCCTGCGAAACCTAAAAAGTCGCCTCTAGGCTCAGTCCCATCCAGTTCTTAAGCAGACATTTGCTGGTTTTACTATTGCCGTAGCGGTATACATTGATGTTCATTAAGCTGTACTTTTATAAATTCATTTTCTTCGGGAGACAACATGGCTTCGGTAAATAAAGTCATCATCGTGGGTAACGTTGGACGCGATCCAGAAACACGTTACTTACCTAGCGGCGACGCTGTAACAAATATTTCAGTAGCAACTTCAGACCGCTACAAAGACAAACAAACTGGTGAAATGAAAGAAACTACCGAATGGCATCGGGTGGCTTTTTTCGGCAAGTTAGCTGAGATTGCGGGTCAGTATTTAAAAAAAGGTTCGCAAGTTTATGTCGAAGGCAGTCTTCGCACACGTAAATGGACCGATCAAAGTGGTCAAGAAAAATACTCCACTGAAATTCGGGCTGAAACCATGCAAATGCTTGGCTCTAAGATGTCTGGTGCGAGTAGTGATGGCGGTGATAATGCACCCCGCTCTAAGTCTAGTGATGCAGGCGCTACCCCAGCAGCCTCGGCAGGAGCACTTGGCGCAATGGACGACGACATTCCATTTTAAATAGGGATTTACTGCCTGGCATGCCGAATGTTGGCTGGCCAGGCAGCATTGTAATCAGCGCGAAATGGGTTAATGTCAAGGCCGCCCCGGCGCGTATAGCGCGCAAAAACAGCTAATTGTTCTGGCGCACAGCGCGCCTTAATCGCACAAAAAATGGTTTCTACACAATCCTCATGAAACTCGCCTAACTGGCGAAAGCCAATGAGGTAGCGCAGCAAACCCGCTTCGTTTATCGGCCTACCAAAATACCGGATTTGAATACTAGCCCAGTCTGGCTGGCCAGTTACTGGGCAGTTTGATTTGAGAAGATGAGAGACTAAGCATTGTTCAATGGGTGCCGCAGTGATGTCAGCACTAAGTAGCGCTGCATCAGCAGCAAGCGAAGGGTCAACTTCGAGATCAAGGCGATC